>JANLTA010001016.1:0-14244 GCA_031362705.1 Gemmataceae bacterium
TTGCAACGCGGCCGCACGGGCCAACTGCCCGAGTATGGCGATCAACTGCGTTGAGGAGCGCGCCGGCGGCAAATATGTGACCGCATCGTCAGTACAAATTGCGAGTCCAACGAGATCGCGGTTGCCAATCGCGGTCTGGGCGACACCGGCGGCGATGATGCAGAAACGCGCGAGTGCTGTATCACCGGGTGTCCCAATGCGGGTGGCTGAAGACGCATCAAGCAGCAGCGTACACCGCAATGGCACTTCGCTTTCGAACTCACGGGTAATGAGTTCATCCTTGCGTGCGCTGATTTTCCAGGCGATTCGCTTCGGCGGGTCGCCCGGCCGGTAATCGCGAAACTCCAACAACTCGCTACCCGTGCCCGGCCGGCGAAAGCGATGTACGCCCGGCGGTGGCAGCATGTTGAAGCGCTTGTCGCCACGTCGCGATGAATGAAGCGAAGTCAACGCCGGCAAGGCGAGGTACTCGACCGGATCGCGGACAAACGTCTCGAAATAGAACAACCCCTGCAGATCGGCAAGCCGCACCCGGGCACCTTCGAAACGCACCACGCCGATGCGGTCACAACGGATGCGATACTTCCAGGCAATGGGAAACTCGGCGCGTAGTTGCCCGGAAAAGCGTGGCTGCCCTTCGGTGACGATAGCGCCGGCAGGTGAGCGATCGATAATGATCACGAATGGCAATCGGCCACGGTCCAGCCGCACCCGCACCGATACGTGATACGATTGCCCGGCCCACAATGTCGTCACAGGTCCGCGGTCATCAATCACGGTCCGCTGCAATCGCAAGCCGCGAACGGTGATACGGGCGTAATAGCAGAACGTCGCCCATTCCCAGACGTACCAAAATGCGATGGCGACGCAGACAAGCAACAAAGTCGATGACCCGCGCAGCGACATCACGCCGCCAATCGTCCCGACGACCAGCGTGAGCAACAACATCCACCAACCGCGCGGGGAGAGCATTATTTGCCCATCGACAGCGTGTCGCGGAAACGAGATGGTAACGCGGCAACTGCGGCTTGATAGGTGGCCTCCAGCGGAATTGAAACGTAGGCTTCCGGCTTCATGAACAATGGCATGTCTGGCATAGTGTCGGCAACCGCGAGCGGTTCAACGAATGCGCGAAGGCTGCCATTGGCCTCATAAGACGCCGCACACAGTGGTTTGTCCGGTGCTGGTACATATTCCTGTCCGGTCATTTCTTCCCAGATTAATCCATGCAATCCGCGCGAATTCAGTTTGCTTAATGGATACAGGTCAACGAACATGAAGTGAATATCGCGATCCATGAACGCCTCAGCTTTGTCAACGAAATCGCGAATCGCCTTGCGGCTGGACTTGTTTCCCGCGGAAACGATTTCGAGTACCGCCACAATGTCGTCGTCGCTGGAGTGCCGCACCGCGATGCGATTCTGTTTGCGCCGATACGCATCAATCTCTGACTCCGCGAACACGGTAGCTTTCGGCGGAGCAGTGAGTAAGCCGATAGATCCGCCGGACTTCGTTGTTGGAGTAGACTCTTTGCCTTGACTACGATGCAGCGCGAGAACATCCGGCTCGAATTGCAAACCACCCGACCGCTGTTCGCCAATGGCGTAGTAGTCCTTAGTTAGGCGGCCATCGTTCAGCGCATCACAGATTGTTCCAATCCAGCGCAAATGCAGATAATGGAATACCCCCGAATCGACCTTTGTCCAATCGTGAATCGGCATGGCGAATTCTCCCCTCGGTCATCCGTGGCCCGGCTTCTGCGTTTCCATCACCGGCACCTGGGCCAGCAGGTCGCTCAGGACGTCGTCGATGAACTTGCCTTCGATCTCGGCTTCGGGGCGGAGTATGATGCGGTGGCCCAATACGGCGGACGCCAGTTTCTGCACGTCCTCATGCGTGCAATAGGTTCGGCCATCGAGCAGCGCTTTGGCTCTGGCGCATTTCAAAAGGCTCAACGCCGCTCGCGGGCTGGCTCCCAATGCCACGTCCGGATGTTCGCGGCTTTGCTCGGCGAATTCGACGATGTAGTGGTACAGCGACTCGGTGACGTGTACGCTGGGCAATTGCGCTTGCAGATCCAGAACCTGTTCCGGATTAAGCACTTCATCGGGTTCGACGGCCGGGCGCGAGTGTAGCTTCAGCATCTCGACTTCGGGTTCGTGCCCCGGATAACCCATCGTGGCGCGAATCAGAAAACGATCCAACTGTGCCTCGGGCAATCGATACACGCCTTCCTGCTCCACCGGGTTTTGCGTTGCCAACACGAGGAAAGGCCTCGGCAGCTCCAGCGTCTGCCCTTCGATGGTGGCTTGGCCTTCCTGCATCGCTTCGAGCAGGGCCGACTGCGTCTTGGCGGGGGCGCGATTTACTTCATCGGCGAGCAACACCTGACAGAAGATCGGTCCCTTGCGCAGCGTAAACTCGCTGGTCTTGCGGTCATAAACATAAGTGCCGGTCACGTCACTCGGCAGCAAGTCGGGCGTGAACTGCACTCGTTGGTATTGTCCACCGAGGGCGCGGGCAAACGACTTGGAAAGCGTCGTCTTGGCGACACCCGGCACACCTTCGAGCAACACGTGTCCATTAGCCAGTAGGGCGATCAATAGTTGATCGATGACCGGTTCCAAGCCGACGACGACCCGACCCAACTCGGCATGGAGCTGACGGCGAACATCGCGGACCCGAAGGGCCAGCGGTGCCAGTTGATCAACATTTGGCATCGCCGTCGTCGCCGTCATGCATTCGCTCCCATTGTCAGGCGCACGTCGCCGCGTTCCACGGCGCGTTGCAAATCAATCAAGTCGCGGGCCAATCGCTCAAGCTCGGCCGGCCGCGTAAGCCGGTTTGATTTGCCGATAGCCATTTCCCATATTGTGCGAACCCGTGCGACCCACGCCCCGCTTCCGGTAGTTATCGGCGGATGTTTCGTATCGATTGGACCATCAAGCAGGCGTTCCAGCGTTCCGCGCGATAGCTCACGTGCCGCAACGCCAATGGAGGCCGGCGTCGGCACGCTCTCGGAGGCACTGGGTGTGACAAGATCACTCAATCGGTCTGGTAATCGGGCGACCGCGCGGTCCATGCGGTACCGCCGACTGGTCATGCGGACGAGGAAAAACGCGGCCGCCATGATCGTCAGCAGCAACAACGCCGTGCGTAGAATTCGAAACGGCGGCATCAATCGATGAATGCCACGGTTGAATAGGTCGTCGCGCTCCAGGCTGCCCATCAATTGATCGACCATCGGCCCCAGCACGTCTGGGTGCGGCAGCGGCGGATCAACGTAATCAATGTTCAGGTTAAAGTCCTGCCAAACCTGACCATCGTCAACAAATAACACCCGTGTCCGCGTGCCGTCGTTGGAGAGCCAACGCGTCAGCTTCATGGCAAATGCGATGTTATCGTTGTCGTTTTGCAGCATCATCATGTTGAGAAACATGCTGTGATCAGCAAGCACGGCATAGCGGCCCTGCCCGTGAGATGCAGCGATGGCAAACAGGAAGCGGTTTTGCGGCACCTGGAAGCCCACGCGGCCGAACGGCGGATGGCAATCGGTCGGCAATTCCGCGATGACACGTGCTTGATTCAACTCCGGTGGCTTCGCGCCCTGTCCAAACAAGGGTTCCCCGGGCATGGGCAGGCGATTCAGAAACGATGGCCTATTGGTCGCCACCTGGAGCGTGCCTAACAGATTCAGCTTGGATCGCATCATCAGGCGTTGTGGCTGCTGTAGCAGTGGGCATTCGATGAACTCGTCGCGATAAATCACGTTGGTGTCGTCCGGAGACGCCTCAACGATGGTGCCGTTGACGGAAACCTCCAGTTGCAACCACATCTCGCCCAGCGTGGGTTGATCGGTAGCGAATAGGACGGCGCCACCTTTGCGGATAAACTCTTTCAGGCGGTTGTTGGCGAATTGACTGTCATAGATATCAATCTGGCCGAACATCACGATCATGGAATGAGACGGTTCGGCCAGGGCTTCCTGGACCATTTCCAGCGATTTGAGGCCGCAGCGGTTGAGAACAGCACGATACGCCTGCGTTCCCCGTTCAAACGGCCCGACCTGTTGGGCCAGCGTCGGCCCGGCGAGAACCAACAACAAAAGCGTGGCGATACGCTTCATACCGTACTCCCGGCCAGCCGGCCGAGCGAATTTCGCGCCGACTCCCACGAACCGGGGCGATCCGGCGGCGCATAACGGGCCTGTTCATAAAGCGCGGCCAACGACTCGGCATCAGCGCGAACACCTGGATTGCGGCCAAGATCATTGGCCACGGCATGATGATGCCAATGTGCGGCATCGCTGCCGCATTTCAATAGTGCGAGGTATTCAAAAGCGGCGATGACTTCTTGTCGTGTCGAGACCGTTCGCGGATCAACCGGCCACGGACCAAGATTGGCCCGCGCTTTAATGGGTTTCAATCGGGTGATCCTTGCCTGCCAAAGCGCCATGACCACAGTCACCGAGACCAATAACAGCACAATGGTCGTCGGCCAATTGCCACTCAGGTTCAAGGACGGCCATGAAATGCCATCCAACCCGAACGATGGCAGGGTCAAAGTCGGCGTGTTGGGCGGCTGGATATTGAGATTGTTCAGTGCGGGCAACTCCTTCGGCAAGAAGGGGCGAATACGCTTGATCAATTGATCAAAGCCGCCGAAGACATGCATAGTGTCGCCCAGCGTCAGCGGGCCGGGCTGGTTCAAGGCCCCGTTCTTGCCGAGCGCTTGCATCCAGTTCTGAAACGCCGGCGAATCGCGCAAGTTGTTCATCATACCGTCCATCTTCATGTCGCGCAATGTGTCGTTGAGCCGCTCCGTGTATGCCTGTCGAGCCATCTGCTCGCGCTCGGCCGGCGTCGGTTGATTCATGATGGATCGAAGCAAAGCATTGCGCGCTTCGGGATTACCGCCGCCGGGCTTGAGCAGTCCACCGACTTTGTCAGAAATGAGTTTCTTGAGTTGGTCCGACGATAGGCCTTTCAATTCGGGTTGCTTGGCCGCGAAAGCCTCAACCAGCTTCATCAGCGTTGGGTCACCATCGGTAAGTCGTTTCAGAATGTCTTTCGCAAACGGTCCTTCCAATAACTTCAAAGCAGTTGCCGACTCGATGCCACCGCTTTTTTTCAATAGCTCCTTCAAATAGTCCGGCAGCTCGGCCTCGCTGAGTCTGCGCGCGAGCAATTCCGTCGCTTCTTCACCGGGTGCCGACGTCGGGATAGCCATGTGCGACCCGGCGGTCCGACCGCGCGGCATCCCCCGCTGGCCGAATGCCACCGCCGGCAGCAACAACAATAGAAGAAGTGCCCGCGAGTTCATTTCACCGGTTCCACGGGAAACACCGGTTCCGGCACCGGCGTCGACAGCACCGGCCGCTCGCGCTCCGCGATCAACAGTCGGCTCAGGGCATAAGCCGCCTGCCGCCGCACATCTTTGTCGTCGTCTTTTAGCGAAAGCAACAGCTGCGATTTCGCGGGACCGGCCGCGATACCTAACTGCCCAAGTGCATACGCCGCCCCGGACCGGGTGTTGCGATCATTGTCTTTGAGTGCAATTTGCAACGGATCAACGGCTCGCCCACCAAGCGCCGCAAGGGCCGTCGCCGCATAGGACCTCGTCTCCAAATCCGGGTCTTTTAGGGCCGCGATCAGTGACGGAACTACCGGTGGTTCCACCGGTTGGGCGCTGAATATGGACGCGGCAATCAAACCCCATGCGCATGCATGCATGACGAGGTCTCCGTTGGCGACTCTTAACAGTGTAACGGATGCCACGGCATGGGGGCAACGATTGACACGGCGCGCCTAAATCATCGGCAAACCCCTATTATTACAGAAACGGCGCTGATCCCGTGTCCTACCCTCCAACGGAACCCTCATGGCCGAACAGTACATCTTCACGATTGAGCAGCTCACCAAGACTTACAACAATCGCGAAGTCTTGAAGAACATCTGGCTATCGTTTTATCCGGGGGCCAAGATCGGCGTCATCGGCGGGAACGGGTCGGGCAAGAGCACGCTGTTGCGCATCATGGCGCTGCAGGATACTGACTTTCTTGGCACCGCTCGGGCTGCGCCGGGCATCAGCATTGGCTATGTACCTCAGGAACCACACCTGACGGCCGGAAAGACCGTGTTGGAGAATGTCGAGGAAGCGGTCGAGCCGATTCGCGGCTTGCTGAAGAAGCAGGAAGAACTCGGCGACAAGATGGCGACCGCGGATGCCGCGACGATGGACAAGCTCATGGACGAGATGAGCAAAGTCCAGGATCAGATTGACGCAACTAACGCCTACGACATCGACCGGCAACTTGAGCTGGCGATGGATGCCATGCGGCTGCCCCCGGGCGAGCAACCTGTGGAGACACTATCCGGTGGCGAGCGCCGACGGGTCGCGCTGTGCAAGATGCTGCTGCAAAAACCCGACATGATGTTGCTGGACGAGCCAACCAATCACTTGGATGCCGAGAGCGTCGCCTGGCTGGAGCATTACCTTGGAGCGTTTCCCGGGACGGTCGTCAGCATCACGCACGACCGCTACTTTCTCGACAACGTCGCCCAGTGGATCCTTGAACTCGACCGCGGCGTCGGCCATCCGTACAAGGGAAACTACACCGGCTGGATGGAACAGGTGAAGGCCCGGTTGGAGAAAGAAGAGAAACAACAGTCGGCTCGTCAGAAACAGCTCGACCGCGAACTGGAATGGGTACGCACCAACCCGAAGGGCCGGCAAGCGAAGAGCAAATCGCGCCTGGCTGCTTACGAGAAGCTTGCCGCTCAGGAATACGAGGACCGTGACGACGACATTGTCATGCAGATTCCACCGGGGCCGCACTTGGGCGATCTCGTCATTCGGGCTGAGAGTTTGAAGAAGGCCTATGGCGACAACCTGCTATTTGAGAATGTGAACTTCGATTTGCCGCGTGGCGGCATCATTGGCGTCATCGGCCCGAATGGGGCGGGCAAGACCACGTTGTTCCGCATGATCGCCGGGCAGGAGACACCGGACGCCGGCAAGCTGAGTGTCGGTGAAACAGTGCAACTCGCGTACGTCGATCAGAATCGCGATGCTTTGGTGGCTGACAACACGGTGTTTGAAGAGATTACCGGCGGCTTAGATACCATTCTGCTCGGCAAGCGCAAAGTGGCCAGCCGTGGCTATGTGGCCCGCTTCAACTTCCGCGGCCCGGACCAGCAAAAGAAAGTCGGCGATCTGTCCGGCGGTGAACGCAACCGCGTTCACTTGGCAAAGCTGCTGCGCACCGGCGGCAACGTCCTATTGCTCGACGAGCCGACGAACGACTTGGACGTGGACACGCTGCGTTCACTGGAAGAAGCCCTGATCAACTTCGGCGGCTGTGCCTTGGTGACGAGCCACGACCGTTGGTTCCTCGACCGCATCGCTACGCACATCCTGGCTTTCGAAGGCGACAGCCAGGTCGTCTGGTGCGAAGGCAACTACCAGGTTTACGAGGAACAACGCCACAAACGCCTCGGCGCAGACGCCGACCAACCTCATCGGATAAAGTACCGGAAGCTGCACTAATAAGGGGAAAACGAAGTGACGATCCAGCCAACTGCCGTTTCCGGAGTCTTCACGAATGGCATTATCATTCCTGATGCCCCCGTTTCCTTGACAAACGGCGACCGCGTGTTGATCGTATTTGGCCCAACACCCATTGCGGACTCGTTTGGAATGGAAATGGCTCAATGGGACTTGGTCAGCGAGGAGGCCTGGGCCATGATTGACCAGTTGGAAAAGGAAGATGTCAATGACGCCCGGTGACGTCATATGGGTGGAGTTGCCGCCAGTTCAGGGGCATGAACAAATGGGACTACGCCCGGCTGTGGTCCTCCAAGACGATTCCGCGGCCAGCGGATCGCCGCTCGTTATAGTTGTCCCTCTGACAACGGCAAAACGAGCCATCCGATTTCCAGGTGCCGTGGCAATCCAGGCATCAACGACCAACGGACTATCTGCACCATCGGTCGCCTTGGTTCATCAAATACGTGCATTGGATCGGTATAGGCTCCGACACACGATTGGACGCTTAGAAGCGGCACAACTTGCACAAATCGTGAGAGCATTGGATTATCTATTGGGACGGAACATTGGTCCGACTGCTGCGCCGCCGCCAGCGGGTGATCAATCCGCAACGAACGTTTAGTTAATGTCAATTGGCAGCTTAAGTGACGGTCGTCGTCACTTCGTCGTCGGCAACGTCTTTTCCCACTCGTCCAACGCCGCCCGTAACTCGGCCACCCGGTTGGGTTCGTTCCGCGCCAGGTTGTTCCGCTCGCCGGGATCGTTCGTCAGTTCAAACAACAAATCGCATTCACGGTCGAATACGTACTTCCAGTTACCGCGCCGCACCGCGCGCTGACCATACTTTGCCTCGGGCCGTGGCAACCGCCAAAACAGGGTGCGCTCGCGCACTTCTTTTTGATTCATCAACATTGGCATCAAATCAATCCCATCCAAAGCCGCTTGCGGCTTAGCGCGTGCCGTCTCCAAAATCGTCGCCGTCCAATCCATAGTAATGTTCGGTTGCGCGCACACGCTGCCCGGCGGTATCCTCCCCGGCCACCGCGCCACCACCGGTACACGAATCCCGCCTTCCCACAGTGAGTATTTGCCATGGAAGAACGGGCCATTGTCCGACAGCCGTTCGCCGCCGTTGTCGTTGGTGAAGATGACCAGCGTATTGTTGGCGAGTTTCAGCTCATCCAGC
Organism: Gemmataceae bacterium; assembly: GCA_031362705.1. Lineage (GTDB taxonomy): Bacteria > Planctomycetota > Planctomycetia > Gemmatales > Gemmataceae > JAIBBI01. The sequence continues at coordinate 8,735 of JANLTA010001016.1, forward strand.
GTGGCCAGGATCTTGCCGACGCTCGCGTCCATACGTTCGACCATTGCCTCATAGTCAGTCCGCGTCCCGTGTTCGAGGCCATAATTGTCTTTAGTGCGCACGTCATTCGGATTATCGGGTCGCTGAAAAGGCCAATGCGGTGCGGTGAATGCGACCTCCAGGAAGAATGGTTGTTCGTGCTTGTCCTTCAGAAATCGAATGGATCGGTCAGTGATCAAATCGGTGAGATAACCCGGCTGCTCAACAAGTAGTTCGCCTTCGTAGAGTGCCGGATCACCGTTTGCATCCTTGTGTGAATAATGATCGGCATCGGCGGCGACGATGCCAAAGAACTGACCGAAACCATGGGCCAGCGGGCTGAACTCACACTTGTAACCAAGGTGCCATTTGCCAAACAACGCCGTCGTATAGCCAGCCGCCGTCAATGCCTTGGCAATGCTCGGGTGTTCGGTGGAAAGGCCACGATCTTTCTCTGTGTAGCGAATAACCCAATCGAATCCGGCCTGTTGCGGATAACGACCGGTGATGAACGCCGCCCGACTTGGTGAACAAACGCAGGCCGCTGAATAACTATCCGTGAGCCGCACGCCTTGCGACGCCAGCCGATCAATATGCGGCGTCTTGATCGACTTGGAACCATAACACCCAAGATCGGCGTAACCCAAGTCATCCGCGAGAATGAACACGATATTTGGCCGCGACGTCTGGGCGGTACCTACATTTGATGCAACTATCGCACAAGCCAAGACGATGAGCCAGCGGACCATACGACATTCCCCGAAGCGACCGGCAACTATTTTTTCAAGAACCGTCGGGCTTTCATCTCAAAACGTGGAAGCGCAGTGGCGGCAACAACTCTGGGTCGGAACATCAAGTCATCACGCACGGCTTGCTCGATGTTGGCGAGCAACGTTGGCACATTCGCATTGGGTACCGGCTCAACTGCAATTGTCAATTCAGTCATGGCGTTTGACGCGTCAATCTCGACGCGAAATTCCGCAACCTCGGAGAATCGACGGATGATGGCCTCCAAAGCCGTTGGATAGACGTTGTTGCCGCGAATGTGAATCATGTCATCGGCGCGACCGAGGATGCCGCCTTCGAGCCGCAAGCCGCGCGGAGTGACGACGCCGCGCACCAAATCGCCGGTGCGGTATCGGATCAGCGGGCTGTCCATTCGTCCGGTGTTGGTCAGGACCAACTCGCCGACTTGGCTGGCTTCGATGGGTTCCAGCGTTTGCGGATTGATCACTTCGGCATCGTATCCATCCACGATTAACAGACTGCCGGGTTCATCGGCAGTCTCGACGGCGACGGGGCCAATCTCCGTGAGTCCGTAATGGTCGAATACGCGTGCGCCCCATGCCGATTCCATGCGCTGCCGAGTCGCCGAGATCAGGCCGCCGGGTTCGCCGGCAACGATGATGGCTCGAACCGGTGACGCTGCCAGATCGAGTTGATCTTTCGCGGCCACCTCAGCCAGGTGCAGTGCATAGGTGGGGGTACACAACACAACAGTCATGCGATGATCGATGATTTGCCGGAGGCGGGCTGAACTGGACAAGCCGCCGGACGGCAAACAGAAGTGACTGCGACTTGCTGATTCGAACGCCGACCAGAAACCAAGGAACGGGCCGAACGAGAACGCGAAGTAGAAGCGATCATCCGCGTGAATGTCGACGTGGCGATAAATGATGTCCCACCGGCTGACGATCCACGCCCACGATTCCGGCGTGTCCAGCCAGCACAATGGCTGGCCCGATGTCGTGCCCGACGTTTGATGCAGCCGTGTGTATTCGGCCAACGGCCGACGAAGATAAGTGCCGTACGGCGGATAAGCCGCCTGGTCGGCAACTAGATCAGCCTTGGTGATGAAGTGCGACCCAGTCATTTGATCGCGTAACAATACAGCAGTTCCTGATCGCGCAGGTAGAGCTTGCCGTTGGCGATAACCGGATGCGTCCATATGGCACCTTGCGGGCTGCGCTTGGACGACTCTTTCGGAATGGTGAAGCGGTCGCGTTCCTCAAAGCCCTTCGCCGTGGCGGCCACTCGCACCATCGTGCCAGTTTGCTGGCCATAGCAGTAGAAATTGCCATCGGCATATGCGATTGAACTCGGCTCAATGGCTTTGTCGTTCCGCCAGGTGACATCGCCTTTGAGCATGTCCTGGCAAACAAACGCCATGCGGTCTTTGTTGTTGGCGTTGCCGTGCGAACCGAAGACGTGGCCATCGTGAAGGATGACGCCGCCGTGGTGATTTTCCAGGTTCTTGTTGGAGTAAACCTTCTCCGCCTTGATGCCGTCGCCGGACTTGCTGAGCTTGAGCAACATACATTTTGCGCCGTAGTCGGTGGTCGCATAGACATAATCGCCGCTGACAACGGCCGTCGGAATCACCGCGACCTTGTACCCTTCGCCATCGACGCGCCATAGCAGCTTGCCATCTTTGGCGGCCACGCCCGCAACACCGGAACCGGTGAGTTGCACGTATTGCCGTACGCCGCCAGCTTCGGACACCACAACGGATGAGTATGAAGCCGGGTCGAGGAGTTCCTTACTGCGCCAGCGGACCTCGCCGGTCTTCTTGTCCAGCGCGGCCAATGTGCCATTTTCGCCGCCGGGTGAGCAGATGACGTTATTGCCATCGACAAGGACTGATTCGCTGTAGCCCCACATTGACATCAACTTGCCCTTCAAGTCATTCTTGAAGGATTTCGACCAGCGCTTGCTGCCGCTGGCGATATCTAAGCACACCAGTTCGCCGGAGCCGCTGACAGCATACAACGAGTCGCCATCAATGGTTGGCGTACCGCGTGGACCGCCGCCCCAGCCGTTGGGAAACCAGGGGCCAATCGCCGAGCGCCAGATTTGTTTGCCGGTGGTCACATCGACGGCAAAGGCAAATTCCTCTTTTTTGTCTTCGCCGCCGAGGCAGTACAGCACGTTGCCGATGATGGCCGGGCCGGAATAACCGAGGCCGGACTGGTCGAACGTCCACATCAACTTGGGGCCGCTCTTTGGCCAGGCGGGTAGCTCGGTTTCCGCCGACTTACCATCACGATTCGGCCCGCGCCATTGCGGCCAATCGGCGGCGGACAGCGGAATTGACATCGCGATCCAAAGCACGGCTGCGACACGGAATTTCATGCGAAGTCTCGGCAAATCAAGTGAAAGTGGGCGTTGGCAGTATACCCGAGCCGCGCGAAACCGCCAAGAAAGGCCCTTCGTCTACTCGGATTTGGTGGTAAAGGATACAATGTGAGCGACGAATAACTTGGGGGCGCTGCGCCCCGACTTTAGAGGAATCGCAATGGCTTACTCAACCGACGCCTATATCACGGACCGCCCTGCCTCTGCCGCCCTACCGGCTGAGCGAGCAACGTTTATTCGCAAGACCTACGGACATGTGGCAGGTGCAGTGGCGGCCACCATTGTCATCGAAACTGCCTTGATCATGTCGGGGATAGCGGACACGCTATTGCCCGCCTTGTATGGGTCCGGCGGAAAACTCGGCGTGATTTTGCTCATGGTAGCGTTCATGGCCGCGTCCTATGTAGCCCGAATGTGGGCTAACAATGGCGCTTCTCGAGCCACGCAATATGCGGGGCTTGGGCTTTACGTGGTTGTTCACTCGATCATCCTGTTGCCGCTGCTTTGGATTGCCCATCACTATTTTCCACAGCAGAACCTCATTCCCAAGGCTGGACTTCTCACCGGCGGACTTTTCCTTGGCTTGACGACTGCGGTATTCGTGACGAAAGCCGACTTCTCGTTTATGCGTGCCATTCTGCCCATGGCCATGTTCGTGATGTTGCTGACGGCGGTCGCGGGACTGATGTTCGGCTTCACTCTCGGCCTGTGGTTTACCGTAATCATGATCTTGTTGGCTGCCGGCTATCTGGTATACGACACATCGAATGTGCTACATCACTACCCGACGACGCACTATATCGGGGCTTCACTCGAATTGTTCGCTTCGATTGCGATGCTGTTCTACTACATCCTGCGGTTCGCGATGCAGATGACATCGCGGGATTGAATGGAATAACCACAAAGAGCCTACCCGTAGCAACGGGTAGGCTCTTCTTATGCGCTCAGCCGCCCAAACTGGCCAGGCCGAACAAGCCGGCAAAGACCTGCAGAGATACGGACACTGTTCCTTTGAAGATCGCGCCACCTTCCATTGTGACGTGATAGAGGCGCAGTCGGTCGTCGGTGCCGAGAACCTGGCGGACAATGGTGTAGGTGTTTTCATCAAAAACATCTAAGAACTGTTTGAGTTTACCGCCGGTGACATCGAATTGCACAGCCGGTGCCGGTAGCGGCGATAGCGCCGCGAGCGTCTCACCCACTGCCTTGGCCGCGTTTTCGCCGACGCCGACTACGATCGCGTCATCGCGGATGGCAAAAAAGACCGTTTCATCGCCGAAGATCTTCTTGAAATACTCGTTGTCGTCACCTTGATTGAAGGAGTGAACGGCAAAGCCCGCTACCTTTTCCTTATCGAGCTTGAACCGATCACGTTGTTCCTTCGGCAGCACTTCGACTAGTTTCCTGATCTGCTCTTCGATCTTCTTGCCGTCTTTGAGCTTCAGGCCCATCAACCCCGTGTAATGCTTGGCACCCGGACCGCGCATTGTCATCGCGCCATCGAGGCTACCTGTCTCCAGACTCGGAACAAACGCACGAAACAGCTTGCGGACTTCTTCCTTGGTTTTCTCGTCTTCTATTTCGATGTTGAACATGCTGAACAGATCATCATTCGCATCCTGGAAGAGCTTGACGGCAACCTTGGTAATCTCCGCATCCACATGCGAGTTGACCGCCACATTGATCGCGCCGGCCGCCCCGACCAACTTGGTGAACAGGCTTTGACCGGGCTTGATCGCCGCGACCTCCGTGGCCAGCTTGGTTCCTTGTTTGGGCGTGACAGCAAAGGCAAAGGCGAGTTCGCCGCTCGCTCGCTCGAAATTGACCTTCAGCGTTGATTCCTTGCTATCCTGGGCGAACATCTCCGTCCACTTCTGGTACACCGCGATTTGCGACTTGGCTACGTCGTCGTCTTCGTGGTCGGTCAACTCCTTGACATACTCGGCGATCCAGTCCAGCGCCATTTTGCGGGCCGCGTCCGGAATCTGATCGGCCATCAGCGTGGCGGCCAAGGTCGCCGTTTCATTGCCCGCGAAGACCCGCGCCGGCGGCAGCAGCTTCTCAATCGCAAGCGCTTCTTTTTGAAACATGGTCACATAGGCGTAGCCGCCGGCAAAACGCACGAACACCGGCAGCGGCATGTCGGGTATCGCCAACGAATAGAAGTTGTCTGCGATCTTGTCGGCTTTGACTTCGTACTTGCCCACGAACGCCAGCATGGCTTTTTCGTCAGCGACCGGCAACATGGCCACCACGGTCGATTCGGTCACGTCAGCCGCGACAAACGCGTACGCCCCGAATGGCTTTTTCGTGTCGATGCCCGAAGCGGCCAGGTTGTCCAGACCCAGCATCTCGAG
>JANLTA010001020.1:0-3714 GCA_031362705.1 Gemmataceae bacterium
CAAGTAGACTGAAAACATGATGCCCGGTTGGGACGTTTTCATCTCCTCCGGTGCGAACGAAGCCAAGAGTTCCAAGCGTTTGGCCATCCGGCGACAGCAATTGGTGGCGGATGTACAAGTCGCTCGGCACCGCCATTGCCAATCGCCGGCGACTGGTGCCAACTTCAACGAGCGCATCCGACGCAATGCCGGCACCCGTCCCAGGCGAGGTTGTTGCCATCCCTAACATGTCGCGCCCGCTGGATCGAAACCGAAATGGACTAAATCCCGCCGGCGGCGCCCAAGGTACTTCGGCTTTGCCACTAGTGAGGTCCCATCGATGGACGAATCCGTACGACACGCCACCACGGACACCCGGATACGGATGGCTTTCAACGAACGTAACGGCGCGCATTCCATCCAGCGACATCACAATGTCTTTTACGTACCAAGTGTGATCCAATCGGTATCTTGGGTATGATGCTTCCAGCGATTGCAGCACGCGCGTTGGGTCAGGCAGCGCGACCAGTGCCGCTCGCGAAGGTTCAACAAGCACGGCATCGTTATTCGACCTAACTGTGATCGAGCCGGCGTGAGACAACTCACCGATGGCGGTTCCATTTGCGAGGTTCCAACAAATTGAAGATGAAAGCCCACTGCTCAACAATCGCCGACCATCGGGCGTGAATTGAACTCGGTTAACACCATCCCAGTGGCCTGAGCCATATTTCGCGGTTTGGCCTGACTTGAGATCGAACACTTCCGGGCCCAGTGTTGCCGTTAGAAACCGTTCACCGTCCTGCGACACCGACCTGTCGGCGCCATAATTCCTGCCTATCTGGACTTCGCGTAATTGCTTGCCGGTGGCAACGTCCCAAATGGTCGCGAGATAGTTCTTGAGGTTTGTCGCGTGCCCAATGGTGACGAGCCAACGATCATTGTTGATGAAGTGAGACTCAAACGCTTCGGTTAGCAATTGGTGGCGCTTCGCGCCAGTCGCGGCGTCGAGAAGCAGGACGCCGCCTGGTCTGAATTCCGGTATCGCGACCAGCTCGCCGTCGCGCGACAACTGTGGGTGAGGTACGGTGGCACTTATCGAGCACTCACTCAGCTTGGCTCTCGATGCTGTGTCCCAGCGAACGATTGCGGCTTTTCGCCCCTCCGGTACGTCAATGCATGCACCGACAAGTACCGATCCGTCAGGAGTAAAGGTAAGCTCTTGCGGAAACTGCAGCCCACCCGTGAAACTCCCGATCTCGGTTGCCGACTCAAGGTCCCACAGTTTTAGTCCATCTTCGCGATACCATGCCAATCGCCGGCCGTCTGGCGAGAAAGCTGCCGCCGGACTTTTGAACTGGTAGCGAGGCCCTTTCGATAGGAGCTTCTTGCGAACGGTGACATCGTTGAGATCGATAATTACCAACTCACTGGCCGTTTCAAACGCCGCCAGACGGCCATCGCGTGACATGGCGCGGAATTCCGGCTGGCCATCGAACTGTACACCCCCAAGCGACTTCTCCAATTCCAAATCCCAAACATGCAGCGATTCGTGATTCCAGGTCAGCGCTCGTTTGCCGCTCGGCATCAATCTTGAATGGAGTTGCGAATGGCGCGACGACGGGTGCTTCATCCGTAGCGATCCGAGCCGCGTTACCGCACCCGGCGGCAGTTTGTAGCCGTCCGCATCCTTGGGCGGTTCGGTCACTTGCGCCGTCGGCGTCGATTGTGGTTTGGTTTGTGGTGCTTGTATCGGAGCAGCACCGGCCGACCACACAACTAGCGTCACAGTTGCAACGAGCATTGTCAGTGCAGTAGCTGGAATCAACGTGTAAGCTGTCCCAACGACCGCCAGTGCGGCTATTGTCGGTGGCACTGTCGCACCACTCGCCGACAATGCAACGGTACGAGTGAGTACATCACTTGAGACTTTGGCCGCTCCCATCGGCACGGCTAGCAGCGATCGTAGTTCGCCGGGCGCATAGCCCCGCGCTTGGAGGCGTTTTGCCAACCGAAGTCGGCCACGATCCAACCGGCCACGCAGTGTGCCGGCTGTCAGACCCAATGCAACTGCGGCTTCGGCTTGCGAGCGGCCTTGCCAGTACACCAGGAGCAACGGCAATCGTTCGCGCTCCGGCAGGCGTTGCAGTTCTTCATCCATCGTGACCAGCAACTCTCGCGCGGTCAACTCGCCGGGCGGGTCAGAACTAATACTAACCTTCGCACTGTTTTCGACACGTTGCCGTCGGGTGCGTGCAATCAATGCGTTGCTACAGACGCGCAGCGCGACGCCGTGCAACCAACCGGCCAATGCCTCCGGCCGACGCAGGCGACCTGCTTTACGCGCCAGCGTGATGAACACGGCTTGAAAAGCGTCTTCAGCATCGCATTCGCCGAGCCGACGGCGACATAAACCCAACACCGCCGGGCCATGCCGACGTACTAGCGCCGCGAATATGTCGGCGTCGCGTTCGGCTGCAAAACGGCGAAGCAAGTCGGCATCGGACTCGGCAGGAGCGTACTGGCGACGCAAATAATCGAGCAAGGCCGATGACATCGTCGGCTCCTGACGGAATGGTATCCATTAACATACTGTGCGCTCGATGCTGCGTAACATGCTAAGACTAAGCAAATTGTCCAATTTTGAAGCTGAGCCGCAATCTGAAGTCGGGCTATCATGGGCCGTGGTGGACCGCGAAGGTACTGGCGCTACTCGGCAAGCTGCCGGATGCCGAGGTGGCGAAGAGAACCGGGCGGACCAAGAACGCGGTGCGGGTGGATTTCAGTCATCTGCATTTTCATTACTGCGATTTCAACTGAGTGGGCGTCACCTCGGCAGAGAGCGAGGCTTGGGCTGAATGGTGGAAGTCCGACATTGAAATGAATACCACAACTTCGTTGATCGAGTCAGGGCTAAGGCCATAGCCAGACTGCCGTTCGCGTTCTTGGAGGGGTCGGACAACCACCCATGACGCAAGGCGTTGGCGGCGCTGGGTCAATCCACTCCAACATTGTCGCAAACGGTTCAGTCGATCGTAACACGTTGTGATACCGATCTTCGTTCGTTGATTTCCAAATCAGCCAGCCAAACATGGCAACGACTGCGGTCAGCGGCAAACCCATTGCCAGCGCGAGTTTGCGCCGCCATCGCCCAGCACACTCTTTTGTCGCAATCGTGCCATCACTCCGACGAAAATACCTCACGCATAGCGCCTCATTTTTGGATCGGATGAGGTCTTCCGCCTCCATCCGCGTCATTGCCGAGAGGTTAAACACATTTTGACGACAATGTGAGAAAAAACGTGAGCGATCATTGCCGCGCATCGCATCCCATGGTATTGCACATGGCGACTCGACAAATACGGCGTTGAGCACAGACGCACTTCCCATTTTCGGGGCCCTCGTGTTCAATTCCGTCGTTCTCTACGACGTAATACCAGTGGATTTGGATTTGTGGATTTCGAGGTAGTCCAGCGTAAGTGACATTGTCGGATTTTGGAATCGATCATTGGTGTCCATCGGCAAGGTGGCGCGGATACAATCAAACGGTATGAGCTTAAGACATGGGACGCGACCAAGGTGAGGGGTAAAGGTGAATCCTGCGCCACCCGGATTTGTGTCTGAGGTATTTGGCGCGCCGACTATAGGGTACCGCGTAGAGTTCATGTCCACGCGGTTTGCGATCGTTGCGGCCGTAGCCGTCGCGGGGATCAGTTTGTTGCTTATGCTGTGGCGGCG
>JANLTA010001055.1:0-29343 GCA_031362705.1 Gemmataceae bacterium
CTTCCAGAGACCGGCTGCGGCAACTCAATGCCATAGCAATCCAGCAGATGAAATTGCTGGTGGGGGACGTGGACATCAAACGCATCCGAGGCGGCAAATGTATGGCGCTTCAACCGCAGTTTCCGAATGATTCGGGCGCGTTCCTCGATCCAGCCATCCGATGGTTACCCGCTGACGGAAGAAGAGACCTGGCGGAAGAAGCGGCGGCCGGGTCTAGACCACGGCCGCAGCGCGGGAGACCCGGCCGCAGCGCGGATCACTTCACCACCACACTAATCTTCGCCTCCGCGTTGCTGATGTAGCTGTCGCCATCCTTCAAAAGAAACCCCAGCTTCGCCAGCTTCTCCGTTTCCGCCCCAACCGCAGGCTTGGTGGCCGCCACGCGGCGACGTTTCAATTCTTCCACTACGGCTTTGCTGTTGCGCGGCTCGTTGAAAAAACCTTCAGCGATCAGTTTAGCCAGCCGGCCTTGCAGCGAGGTGGCGTTCACGCGAAGAACCTTTCGCTCGACAAGCACTTCGATTTCCGGTTGTTGGGTCAGCACGCGCAACAGGTGTGGCGATTCCTGTATGAGCCTCTCTTTGAACCGTTGATACATGGCTTCTTCGTCGGTCTGGGGCGCGACTGCGATAACTTCGTCCCGGTTCGCCGGCGTCGGAGCGATTGGATGATTCGTCAGGGGTTCGTCAATGGGCGGCAGGTCGCTGAAGAGTTCCGGCTGGGGTGGGGGTGGGGGGCGAAAGTCTTCGACATTGCTTCGTCCCGTCGCGATGTTCCAGGCATCGCGCTCGGGCATCCACGCGGGGGCCACGTAGACCTTGGCCGTCTTGTCCTTCCAGCAAGCGTAAAACTGCCCCTTTTCCAGGCGGGCGATGTCGGCGGCGTTGGGCCGCTGGATGCCGGCGGGGATGTTGGCGAGATTGCGCTTGATCTCGTTGGCTTCCCGCTGCACGCCGATCAGCCAGACCGTGCAACCGCGGAGAATGGTCTTATCCACTCCGGCCATATCCTGCGAATCGACCCAGATGAAATTGCCCAGTCCGGCACCTTTGCGCACAAGTGAAATGGCCGACGCCTTCACCGGCGACGATTTGCCTTCCGGCACAAACTCCCATGCCTCGGGAATAATGACAATCGTGTCGCGCTCATGTTGGTTGATCCAGTCGAGGGCCGATTGCACGAAGAGCATCTGCATCGGCGTGGCAAAATGGCTGACATCCATCACGTTGAGCCCCGGCACCAGTCGAATACCCGACGTCATTGGGATGCGCGAAATCTCCGGAATGATGAGGTCCAAATAAGCGTCGAGTTGCGTGTATACGCTTTCGTTGATGCCCGAAGCCTTGGTCAATGCCGCACGGACTTCGCGCTGAACATCGCCCAGCGTAGCCGTGTTGCGGCAGATGCGCATGATCCACGGCCGCAGAAACTTGTTTTTCTCCTGCAAAGTCGCATCAATGATCGAGCAGACAAACTGCCAATCGGCCCGATCGCGGAAATACGGCGGCACGCGGTGACCGGTGGAAAAGCTCTTTTCGCCACGCTTGGTCACAAACGCGATCGCTGGCTTCTTCGAGCGGCTGACTAGCGCTTCGAGTGTCGTTGTCTTGCCCGATTCTTGCGTTTGCCCCGTAACGGCCAGGTGGCGCAGCGGAATGTTCACCGCCTGACCACTGCGCATCGTATATCCGAGCAATATCGTGTCGTCGCCCATGCATGCTCCTCATTGCAACTGCTCGTTTTATTAACGACATCCGACAGTGACATGTTCGGCTAAGATAATGACAGCAACGAGCCGGCCCGCCGAATGGGAGTCAACAGCCATCGACCTCTTCGCCGAAGAACGCAACAAGCAACGCGGCCGCGCCGAGCCACTCGCAGCCCGGATGAGGCCGCGCTCACTCGACGAGTTTGTCGGCCAGGAACACATCCTCGGGCCGGGCAAACTCCTGCGACGCATGCTCGATGCCGGCCGGCTCGGGTCGCTGATCTTCTACGGCCCACCCGGTTGCGGCAAAACCGCGCTCGCCCGGTTGATCGCCCAACACACGAAGGGCAAGTTCGTCCCACTCAACGCCGTCGCCAGCGGCACCAAGGAAGTCCGCGAAGTCTTGGAGGCGGCGACCCGCGCGGTGGAGACCGGCGAACCGCCGACGCTACTGTTCGTCGATGAAATTCATCGCTTCAACAAGGCACAACAAGATGTGCTGCTTCCTGACGTTGAAGCCGGCATCGTAGTCCTGGTCGGCGCGACGACGCAGAATCCCTTTTTCGCATTAACCGCGCCGTTGCTCTCACGCAGCACGCTCTTTACCTTCGAGCCACTGACACGCGATCAAGTCGTGACCTTACTGGCACGCGCATTGTCTGATACCGAGCGCGGACTCGGTGCGCTCGGCGTCGTTGCCGAACCGGCTGCGCTCGCGTTCCTGGCCGACGCCTGCGATGGCGACGCCCGGCGTGCGCTCTCGGCTCTCGAAGTCGGCGTCCGCAGTCAACCGCCCGGTACGCCATTCTCGTTAGCGGCCGCGCAAGACTCGTTGCAACGCAAGATGATGAACTTCGACCCGACGGGCGACACGCATTACGACATCGCCAGCGCGTTCATCAAGAGCATGCGCGGCAGCGATCCCGACGCGGCGATCTACTGGCTTGCCCGCCTGCTCGAAAGCGGCGAGGACATTCGCTTCATCGCTCGCCGGGTCGTCATCTGCGCCAGCGAAGACGTGGGCAATGCCGACCCGCAGGCCTTGGTGGTCGCGGCCGCGATGCTCCAGGCGGTCGAGTTTATCGGCCTGCCCGAAGCGCAATTGCCATTGGCGCAGGCCGTGACATACATCGCTACCGCCCCGAAATCCAACGCCGCCACGATGGCCATCGCCGCCGCCCGTAAGGACGTCCGCGAAGGTCGCACACTTGCCGTACCCAAACACCTGCGCGATGCGAGCTATTCCGGTGCTAAGAAGCTTGGCCACGGTGATGATTACAAATACGCGCACGACTTCCCCGGCGGCTGGGTCGATCAACAATATTTGCCCGAGGATCGCCACTATTACGAACCGACTGACCGTGGTTACGAGGAAGTCATTCGCAATCGCATGGAGGAGTTGCGGAAGAGGCGTGAACAATAATCGCGCGATACGATAAAATACAATCGCCTCGCTTAAATGCCGGCGACAGGAGCCGCATCATGACTGACCGCGTGGTAAAGACCGATGCCGAGTGGAAGGCACAACTTACGCCGGAGCAATACCGCGTGACCCGCCAAGGCGGCACCGAGTGCGCCTTCACCGGCCAACTTTGGGATAATCACGAATCCGGCACATTCGCCTGCGTGTGTTGCGGCACGCCGCTCTTCAACAGCAATACCAAATTCGAATCCGGCACCGGCTGGCCCAGCTTCTGGCAACCGGTCAACGATCATGCCGTGAAAGAAGTCCGCGATACCAGCCACGGCATGGTTCGCGTCGAAGTACAATGTGCCAGCTGCGACGCCCACTTGGGTCACGTTTTTGAAGATGGACCACGCCCCACCGGCTTGCGGTTTTGCATCAATTCGGCGTCGCTCGCGATGATGAAATAGTAACGATGACTCATGGTGATTCGTTGCCGGTTTCGAAGAGGCAGATTTTGTTGTTCAAGACGAAGCAACGAATTCCGCACAATTGGGCATCCGGCGCCAGCATCGGTTCCAGGTCGTTTTCATTTCCCCACTCACCTTCCGAATCCCGATGAAACGAAAAGTGCCGGCTTTTCCGGGGTAGAGTCCAATGTAGGAAGGTGAGGAATCCGGACGTACTCCGACCGCTCGGCGACACCAAATCTAAAGCCACTGCCGGCTCCATCCGCGTCAACAGCCCAAAAAACTGCAGACGGCTATCCCGGGAAAGTGTCGTGGTCGATTAACACGGGGAATCGAATTCCCGTGCTTTGTTCGATTTCTTGGATTCTCTTTTGACGGTACGTGCCGAAGTTAATCTCCTCTTCAATAAGGCCATGAGCTTCGATTTCGTCGGTCTGCCGGAGGATGAAACCAGCTGCTTTTAGCTTTTGGCTTTCGACCCAGAAGATCAGTTTCCAGAAGGACTGTGGCACGCGCATTCCGGTGCGGCGTTCGTCTTCGCGGACGAAGCTGGTCAATTCATTGAAATACGGATCGCTCGGTCGGAAGATTGGGCCGGCGAAATAAGAAACCTTATTGCCCTGGTTGCATTCCCGGGAAACGATGTCTTCCAGGTTGCCCCATTCGACGTTGTTAAAATTGGCGATCATCGGTGTCGCGTTCGTAATGGTGAAGGAATGCTCGTCGGCGCGGACCCTGGCTGCCCGGTCGCCGCCCCACATGGCGTCTTCCCGCTTGTAGAGATGACCGCGCTGCATCGCCGTGCTGAAAATCACGTCGTCCGGCTGATGATCTTCGAGCATGCGCGGATCGTAGCTCCAGGCAGGACGTGCAGGTTTCGACCCATCAACCGCCGAATCCCACAGTTGCGATCCATCAACATTCGCAGCGACGAAGAAGGCGGTTCGTCGTTCGCGGTTGATCATCAAACTATAATGGTCGTATTTCAGTTCGGTTTGCTCGGAATCCCGCAACGCGGCGAGTTCGCGCTTGATTTCGCTGGTGAGGGACGGGAGTGGAACATTGAAGCTCCGGCCCAAAAACGCAGGTCGATAGCCTTTGGCGTCCCTGAACTTGGCAATTTTTCGGCGGGTAATCTCTTCAACGGCACCACCCGGAGTTGTCGGCATGGCCGGCAGAACGATCGGCGCAGTGCGAAGGTCGAGTGGGCCGGCACGGGGATCGCGCGCGACAGCAGCGATTCTTTCCAGACAGGCGGCGGCAATCCGATCCGTGGCCATTTTCTGCCGTAACGACGCATAAATGCGACTGACACGGGTGCCTTCGTTCGTGATGTAGCGAACAAAATCGGGTGGATCGTTTGGACGGGCCGCGGTTCCATCGTGGCGGATTGCCACACGTTTGCCATCGATCACTCGGGTTTGCGGTACGCCGCCACGATGAAGGGCGACGACGTACCACTGGTCGCTGCACACCGGTGAACCGGAGGAGCCTCTGAGTGTGTCGGTCCCATAAAAGAGCGAATTGACTTCCTTAGCCGGATCGACGGTGTCGGGCAGAATCTGCGCGAAGTAGTTGTCGCGAACAGCGATTTTCTTCGGTCCGCCACTCGGATGCTGAATGATATTGGCGGCTTGCCGTTGGGTAGGATCGAGTTTGCCGGTTTGTTCGAAAAGCCGCAAGTACCCGTATTGAGAAAGTGGCGTGCCCGAATTCGTGCGCGGCGATACTTCGACGATCGCGTAGTCGAGCGTTTCGTCACTGACATAGAGACGTTGTGGCAAGAGACGATATGCTTTCATCCCTTTGGGATCACCATCAAGGCCATCTTCATCGTCGAAAATTACAGAGCAGCCCTCGGCCAGCTCTCGCGTTTTGAGCACGTGCCAGTTCGTCATCAGCAATCCCGGGGCCACGAGAAAGCCTGTGCCGTCTCCTTCATCCTCGCCCGAAGAATCGACAACTCGTACTCGCCCGATTGAGCGCGCGGCCAATAGCGCGACCTGAAGATATCGAACCGGTCGCAAATCGTTGTCACGCTGAATGATCTCGGGAATAATGCCGTCGTGTGTTACTGGCAAGAACACAGTATCAATCGGTGCCACAGCGGCGGCGGCGACAGTCAATGGCGCAATGGCGACGGCACTTCGGTTTTGCTGAGCCTTCTCGCCCGGAGCCAGGAACTGATCGCGGTGCCTTCGTGCAACGCGAGCCTGTTCGGCGCGGACCTCTTCCGAATCCACATACTGCGCCTTACTGGCGTACTTATCAAAACGTTCGGCTGCTTCATTTAGGCGAACGAGATTAATCGACATAGCATCAAGCTCCTGTTAGTGAGTCGAGGAGTAACTGTGAGCGGCTTGCTGTGACTTAGCCATCGTTCCACATCGGCTAGTTTGTCGCACGGACTCGCGCTAAAACTCACACCATCGCTTACGACAGTCCCATCGCTTCGAGTTTTCGGATTTCCAATTGCCAGTTTTCTCGCGTTTGATCGCTGACCGTTGGGTCCGGCAACAGTGATCGCCTTGTGCAATTGACTAGCGCCTGAAGCGTCTGATAGCGCCGGGTCAGTTCGATGGCGGGCGGCAGGTGGTCGCGGACAATGGCTTCGATGCCGTCGAGCGAGAGTGTGCCATCCTTCACGACGCCGGCTTTGAGTTGCGAGCGTAATGAGGCAAACGCGGCAGCAGAATAGCCGGGTGTCAATTGATCCAATTGACGAATACTCTCGGCGTCCGGTTCGCCGGGTAGCACGGCCTTGAGTACCCATTTAACGAACTCAATTCTGTCTGGGCCTTCCGGGTCAAGCACGGGAATGATGAGGTCGCCGACTCGGCCGGGCCGGCGGATGTCGGGCGAGAGGTGATGGATGCGCGCGGTCATCAGCAGCCAAATGACACGGCCGCGCAACCGCGGGTCCGACATCATTTGCTGGACTTTGCCAGTTAATCGTCTTTCCGTCTCATGGGTGTTCGGCCCGACGCCGCCGAATTGGGTGTCCGCTTCATCGACGACGATAACGACTTTTACCAGAGCTTCCAAAGTGCGCCGCAACCGCTCGAAGATCACATCAGTTTGGCCAAACCATTGGCTGCGGATGTTCTTAAGCACGAGAACGGGTAAGTCCAGCGCGGCGGCGGCCGCCTCAAAGATGAATGTCTTGCCGCCGCCGATTGGCCCGGCCACAGCGGCTCCGGACAAGGCGTCCGGGCCGGATGAACGAAAGCGCGGCAGCAGTTCCTTATTGAAGAACTCTTTCAGCTTGGAAAAGCCAATGATGTCATCGAGGCTGTGAACGGGTTTTTTGAACTCGACGACATCTTCGCCGAGTTGGCTTTGGATGAACTCCTCGACTTTGCCGATGACGTCGCCGGGTTGGAGTACTTGCCCCGAATGCGCGGCACCCAGCAGCAGTTGTCGCAGCGCATGGATTGACAGACCGGCCGTGTAACGGGCCAGGTCGGCACCCGTGCCCCACAGCTTGGGCGGCGGTGGCGGCTTGCCCAGCGCGGCAGCGCTCTGGCCGGAATTGAGGAACCAATTGACATACTGCTCCCGCTCCGCCTGGTCGGGTGGCGGGACTTCCACACCGAGTACCGGCGGAAGGCGGGCGACACGAGGGTGAACCAGGCTGCGTGACTCGGCCAACAATACTACCGTGTCCTCGCCGCGCATCAGCCCGGGGTCGGAAAACCAATCCTGTGCGATGCCGACACGATGCCGATCCACCGGCGATAAATTGGAGATTTCACCGTTGCCCGCCGGCAGCAGCATATCAGCCGCTTCAATTAGTATGAGCAAGTGTTCTGGCAGGTAAGCGCGGCCGGATGGAGCAATGGACCGCGAGCAGATGGTGAGTTGGCGCAGAAATTCCAGGGCCAGCGTGGCATTACCAACCGTTTCCCGCAGGTAATTCTCAAATTCGGATTCCAGTTCTTCACGCTGACGCTGACGGTTCTTGTCGTTGAGGCCTTGCACGACGAACTGGTCCCAGTCGGTTCCCACCTTCCAGCCGATCCATGCGGTCTTCAGTTTTTCGCGGTCCGCGGGGTTGAGGACGCGGAGCGGGCCGTTCAATTCGCAGACGACAAGGATCAACCCTTTCACCTGACACTTCTTGCAGAGAAAGTCCAATAACGGCACGTAGTCGCCATGCGGCCCTTCGCCTTCGACGAAGAACAAATCGTGGACGTTGCCGCTGAGCAGCACGCTGCGGGATTGGCCGGCGTTGATGATTCGGGCTAGTTCGCGAAAGAACTCGTAGCCCGCGTTGGCATTGGTCATGGCGCCATCACTCCTGTGCCCTGGCCCGCTTCGCACTCGCGCCAGAAGCGAACGTACTCATCGCGGCGCGGCCGATAGTTTGGATCGAATACAACACGACGCAGCTCACGGCGCTGGTCGCGGATCACCGTGTCGTCGCGTTCCTGATACGGCTCGAACACGGGTGCCACGGCATCGTACACGATGGTGGCCCCAGGATGTTCCGGCTGGCCGGTGTTCTCCCAGTTCCAATACTGTGACAAGCCAGCTACACGGTCGCCGACATAGATCGCTTCATTTAATTCGTGCGTCACGACCACGATGGTATAGGGCGGCTTGCGGCCTTCCTCCTTCGCCTTCAAGTTCTCGCGATAGAGTTCGAGGATCATGTTCTGCAAATCTTCACGGGTGGATTCATCCAATGCACCGAACGGCTCATCGAGCAGGAGGATCTGCGGCTTCATAATCAGGGCCTGGGCGATGGCCACCCGCTGGCACATGCCGCCGGACATCTCCGAGGGGTATAAACGCACGGCATGGCCTAACCCTAGTTTTTTCAACAGGGCTGCAGCCTGCTCGATATGGGCCTTGCGCAGCGGCCGCCATTTCCAGAATTGGAACAAACGAAACTGCGGCGAGGTGCCATCGAGCATCAGACCGAAGGCGACATTCTCCTCGGCGGTCAGAAACGGGAAGAGCGAGTACTTCTGGTAAACGATACCGCAGTCGCGATTCGCGGTCGTGACGACAGCGCCGTTGATCAGCACTTCGCCCGCACGCGGTGGATGCGTGCCGAGTATCGCCCGGAACAGTGTAGACTTGCCGCATCCGCTCGGCCCCACCAATGCAGTGATTTGTCCCCGAGCGACACGCAGATTCACGTCGTGCAGTACCTTCTTGTCTCCGAACCAATGGCTGATGCCGCGGCATTCCAGGACGATGTCATGCACGGAAAAATCCCTCGGAAGCGCTTTACTCTTTGTCGAACCAAGGGCAAAGGCGGCAGCGCGTCCAGATCAAGCTGTAGTCCAAAAGCAGACCGACCAACCCGAGGAACACCACGTAAAGATAGACGGTGCTCATATCCATAAGCCGCGCTTGCAGACGCATGCGATAACCGAGGCCGACGCTGCCGACCAGCATTTCGGCGGCGAGCAGATACACCATCGCCGGGCCGATCTGGTGGCGAATCGCGTCGAGCGTTCTGGGCAAAATGTGTTTGTAGATCACATTGTAAACGACCTCGAACTGGTCCGCGCCGAGAGTCAAGGCCTTGTGAATCAATTCATCAGGCACATCCTCACTGGCCGCGAGATGAACCGCATGGGCCAAGCTCGGCAAGACGCCGAAGACCATCATGGTCACGTACATCTCGAACCCGGTGCCGACCATGACGAAGAAGACCGCGAGCATTGCGGATGGTGGAACCTTGGCCAGAAATGCCAGGACCGGTTGGAAGAACGCACCGATCCTGGGGTAGCAGCCCATCAGCAAACCCAGCGGAACACCCAGGCCCACGCCCAACAGCAGCCCGGCAGCGAGCCGGCCAAGCGTGGCCCGGGCATCGTCCCAGAGCCAGACTTCCTGCGATCGCTCGTTGGGCGTGATGATTCGGACGAAGCCTTCCGCCAGTTGGCCCCACGTCGGAATCAACGTATCGTCGGGGTTGCGGACGTGTTGCCGGTACGACAGCACGGTATAGCCGGCGGCCAGCAACACGAACGCGGCAACGCCCAACCCGACCTTCCAGCGTTGTGAGATCGGCTTGCGGATCATTTGGTCTTTTTCTGGACCTCGTCGATCATGGACGCATCAAAGACCAACTGTGCATCTGCCCCGGCGGCGTAAGCAATGGACGGTTTCTTCTTGACGATGTCGTGACTGACGCAGAAATCTACCACCGTTGTCATCGTCTTGGGAAGCTGTTCGCCCTTGAACACGTCCATCCCGTCTTTCGGCGTCTTGTAGAATCGGGTTTGTTCGACGACCTTTTTCATCTCATCAAGGCCGAGGCTGGAGAACTTGGCTCCCAGGGCGACGAGCGTGTCGTTGCCCGTGGTCTTGTCTTCCAACATTTTGTTGAGTTCGTAATAGGTGTCGATAACGGCGCAGGCAAAAGCTCGGCCGCCCGGCTTGCCCAGCGAATCCTTGGCGACCACGACCATGTCGATGATCTCACCGGGAATGGTCGATGAATCGAAAAGCACTTTGGCGTCTTTGCGGAGCTTCAGCGTTTGCAGCACGAAAGGATTCCAAACCATGATGGCCTGGTAGTCTTTTTGATCCGTCTGCATCGCCTTGGCGGCCTCGCCCGGGTCCATGTTGGTGAACTGGAAGTCGGATTCCTTTTCGCCGAGTTTCTCCAGGTTGCGAACGAAGCAATATTCGGAGACGCTCTTGGACAAGCCATGTACCTTGCGGCCACGCAGTTGTTTCACGTCGTTGATGCCCACAACGATGCAGGCATCCGCGCCGACGCTGGTGCTGGTCGGCAGGACAGCAACGGATTTGCGGCCGAGTGCTGGCGTGAGCACGTCCATATTGGTGATGCAGACCGCGTCGCAGGCGCCGCTGCCGTACATTTGCAGGCACGGCTCGTAGTCGGCCTGTTTGAGGACAATGTCCACGCCCCACTTTTCTTCGAGCCGGCCTAACTTGCCGGCGTCGCCGTCGATGAGCTTCTTTTCGTGGGCCACGCCGAACACGCTCCACGACGGGTATTCGCTCCATGCCAGCGTGAACGACGGTTTGACGGCGGTGGTATTCGAGCGGCAACCCGCGAGCGCGAGGCCAAGCGCCACGGCCGCGAGGACCGGGCAGACGATTCGAAGTTTCATGGCATGCCTTTCTTGTTGTGGATGGAGAACCATCTTATTCAGGTAGCCGTGCGGACACTTTCTCTTCGGCTTGCTTTTGACCCGCGTCCGTTTGCTTGGCCAAGCCGATCAACTGGTCGAATTCATCGGTGGCAGCGGTGCCGCGGGCGTATTCCAAAAACTCGGCTTCCTGCCGCTTGGTATCAGTGCCGGCTAGTTCGCTCGACATGCGGGCCTTGGCCTTCTGCTGCGTGCGGAGATCGCGCATCTCCTGCAGTTCCTTGGATGCCGAGTCCTCGCTGATGCCGGCGATCATGCTGGCGATGGCTTCTTCTTCCTTCGCCGTCAGAACGTCGGCGACCGTGGCGGTCGCTTCTTCTTTGACTTTTTCAATTTCACGCAGCAAGTGCTGCAACTGAATCTTGTGGCTGGAAATCTTGCCGCTCAGATCCCTAACATCGACTTCAAGTTCCTCAATGCGGGAGTTCTTTTCCGTCAGCGTCGAGCTGAAATCATTGAACGCCGCCAGGCACTTGAGATAGTTCTCGTCCTTCTTGATGGCGTCCATAGAGACGCCCTGAGCCTTAAGCTGTTCGACCACAGTCTTAGCCTTAGCTGCGGCACCTTCCTTGAGTCGTTCCAGGCGATTGACCTCTCCAGTCAATGACTTCAGCGTGGCGAGTTTCTTCTCTTCCTGCGCGATCATCGTGGCGACCGCATCCTTGTATTGCCCGATGCGCTTAGTCTTTTCCCGAACGATGTTATCGAACGTCGCCTGGATGACATACGGGTTGGCGCTAAGCGTCTGCCGCGCTTTGTCCACGCGGCCGGTGAATAGGTAACCGATCGCGCGAAAGTATCTGCCAATGGCTCGGAACACAGTGGGTCTCCCTCAAGCGTGTTAAGTGTTCATTCTCGTTCCGCCCGGGCCGGCGTGTGACCAAGCTCGGCATCCAGCGCGGACATCCGTTCTTCGACTCGTCGGGCCACGGCCAGGCTCTCGTCCAATTCGCGGCGAATCTGCCCGAGATCCTGATCCGTCCCCTGCACGGCGTGGGCCTGCATCTCGTCAATCGTCTTAGCCAATTGCTGAATGCTTTGCCCGATCTCATCCAGCAGGTGTTCGCGGGCGTTAAGGATGGTGCGGCGGGCGTCCTTAGTCGCCATCTTCTGCGCCGTCTCCCAAAACTCAAGCGACCGCTCCAGCGAACGGACGCAGCCGCGAAACAGCGTTTCCACCCGTGGCCCGATTTCCGCAATGGTTCGCCGGTCCATCTTTGCCGACCAGCCGCCTCCTTCGCGGAACTGCTTGTACAAGGACCGCAGTGAAGTCAGCAACTCCTCGGTTCGCGGATCATGGTCCTTTTGCAGGCGCCCCTGCAGCGCATTCAGGTTCTCTTCCTCGTGCTGCCGAGCTTCGGCCTGAAGCGCTTCGAAGGACTCCTTGGTAATCGCATCGGCGTTCCAGATCCAGCGCGTCGCCAGTGAGCCGATTCCAGCCAGTACACCGGCGATTCCGCCCAGAAGCCAGTACTCCGTTCCGTGTCCGATCATGCCGGACAACATCATCATGCTCAGGCCGCCCACGGTCGGAATCAGCGTCCACGGTGCCGATACCAGGTTGATCAGCACCTTTTTGCGAAGCCCACTCCGATCCATGACCTCGTGTTCCCCCCGCAGACGGCGCGAGAATGTTCTCAGTACGCCTTCTGAAGGTATACGAAAGACACCGACTGGGCCTGCCCGCTTCGGTCACTCGGGACAATTCCGACCGGTCGAAGTCGCGCCCGCGGCACGCCCAACTCGATCAGCGATTTCACGGCTTCGTTCGCCCGCGCCTCGGCCAGTTGGCGGTTGGCCTCCGGGTCGCCGTCCTTTCGGGCGTTGCCCCGGACTTCCAAATAGTATCTTGGCCACGTCTTCAGATTTTCGACAAGATTCGCCAGCACATGCTTGCTCTGGTCGGTCAATACTGCTGTGCCGCGTGCGAACACCAGCGGATCGACTTGCAGAGTTCCCACAGGCTGCAACTTTTGCCATTGCTCGTCGGCCAGCTCGTCCAATTCCTTGTCCGCCTGCACGGTCTCCTCGGGATGGAAATTCTCTTCGGACAGGCGGCGCAGGATCTTATCGGAATACAAACCTTCGGGCCGGCCGCCTGTCGGGTCCTGCGTCATCGCCTGCGTTTTGATCAAGACACTGGTGATGTTCCGGATCATGTCCGCCAGATGCTGCACGCTTTGGCCGCCCGCTCCGGGGCGCACGCCCAAGTGGGCGTAATTCTCCTGCGTGTTTTTCCATGCGATGCCTTTGACCAACTTGCCCGATTGTTCTTCGGAAAGCGGTTGGCCCAACTGCTGGACATCCGCCATCACCGCCTTCACCATGCCGGCGGACTCAAGACCGCGACGGAATAGTTCGCGCAGATACGCGCGGACAATGGCATCGACGACTTTTTCGTTTTCGACCAGGAAGCGGCGCTGGACGACCAGCACGTCCACAATGTAACCACGGAACCGGGAACTATCGATGAGCACGTGACTGTCGGGATTCTCAAGCGCTTTGGAAACATAAGGCTCCCACAGGGCGAATGCCAGCGGCGCACCCGGCACGGCGGTTTGAAATCTCTGGTAGACATCCGCGGCGTCGCGGGCATCCACCCAACAGTCTTTCGGCAGCCGCGGCAGGTTGAACTGGGATGTCACCACGCGTGCCAGCGTCTCACTTGGTGAATCGCGGGCAGCAACAATTCTGGCATCGGGCCGATTCAGGGCGTCGAGGTCCGGCACCGCCTTCTTGTACGCGATCATGGCGTCGGCACCACGCGTCTCGTCGATCAGCAGCACGATGGTGCCGGGAAGGTCATTGGCCGCGGCGCTTGCTTTGAGTAATGCGTCTACGGTGAAAACCGCTATTGGCATCTGCCCGGATTGCAGTGCTTTGAATCGTGCCGGGTAATCCGCCTTGTCATCGACGAGGTCGACTTCAATGCCCTGGCCAATCAGCTCGCGATGGAAATCGGCGGCACGCAACAGGCAATAACCCGAGAAGGAGTCGAGGGCCAACTTCACGCGCTGCCTTGGTGCGTCAGGCGGAGCGGTGGCTGCCGTCGTCGCCCATTCGGTGATGCGGCGCTCAAGTTTATCTGCCAACGATGACACGGTGGCGACGTTGGCACCGGGTGCCAATGGCTCCGGTGCAGGTCGCATGCCAAGCTGCTTGGCGCGCTGGACCAGGGTTTCATATCGTGCAACTTGAGATTGGTGTTGGTTGCGATTCTGCCACCACGTGACGGACTTATATCCGCCGACGACGATGCCAAGAAGCACCAGCCAGACCGCCGCGGTCGCCAACCATCGTGCGGAATTGTTTTGGCTCATCGGCCGCCTCGGCCACGATTGCGCTTGCGAGACACCCAAATGATGCCGAATACAACTGCGATGGCAATGAACGCGGCTTTACCGCCGCCGCCCGTATCGTTCGGTGGCAGCGAAGTTCGCGGTGGCTGTACCATGTCGGGTGTGCCGCCGCTTGCCGAACCTGGCTTAACTGGTGGTGCCTCACCAATCGGGTGGTTTCCCGCCGGCGTCAATGCGGTGAGCATGGACTTGGCAACATCATCGGGTAGTGCCTGGATGCTGGCAAAGGCTTCCGAATTGGCGACATTGTCACGGCCGCCGCCGACTTCCGCAAACACTTCGCTAACCGCTTTCGTCAATGACGCCGGATCGTTGGCCCGGCGATAGCTGTGAACGCGCGTCGCCAAGTCGTGATCGGACGTCATGTCCACGCCGATGACATCGACGGTGAGTCCGCGTGAAAGTATGTCGGGCAAATAAGTCGGCAGCATTTTCGGGTCGGTTTCCTCGCCATCGGTGAGGACTAGGAGTCTAAAAGTACCGTAGCCGTTTTGCTTTTCACGCTGCGCGAGCAGCCGATCGCTGCCTTTCTTCATGTACACACCAAGCGGTGTGCCCCCGTGAGCTTCCAACGGCCGGACCGCCGCTTCGAATTTCTTGGCATCGAGAGGCCCCAACGGATAGACCCACTCGTCGCTGACAAAACTGGCGCTGAATACGAGCAGGCCGACCTGGGTGTCGCGGGGCACTTTTTGCATGATCTTGAGCAGAGCCTGTTTCGCCGCCTCCATGCGCGACTGATTGGTTCCGGGCATGGCCTTCTTCATGGAACCGGACGCATCCAGAACAACGACGATGTTGTCAACCGATTTGCCTTGGGCCGAAGCGCTAATGGCTATGCCCAATACGCAACCGATTGCCAACAACTGATGATGGAGTTTCGACATGGCATGGCTCCTCATGTGCCGTTCGACGCACCGATCAGAAATCGAAGTCGCCGGTCTTGCTCGCTTCGGCATTGACGCGAAGGATACGGAACTCGACGCGCATGTTCTTCTTGGCTTCTTCCGGGTTCTTGGGCTTGTGAATCAACGGCTCCAGTATGCCGACCCCGGCCGGCTGGAGTTGAGCCGCGTTGAGCAGGAACCCTTTGTCTTTGGAATACTTCACCACCGCATCGCGGACAGTCGTCGCCCGCGCTTGTGACAGGTTCAGAGCGGCTTGCATCGTTTCGTGCGGGTTGCCGGACTTCGCGCCGTCAAATGCTCCCTTCTTCAGAAGTTCCTCAATGCGCTTACTGTCGGTCCATTCCAGCTTTTTGCCTTCGATGAAGTACTCGTAGGCACCCGGCCTTCCGGAGCGTTGCAGCACTCCCTTCTCCATGCCGGCTTGAACCAGATCGTACAGCGTCTTAGTCGGATCGGTATGCCCACGGACGGCGATCGCGGCATTGCCGAAGCGTGAAGCCAAGTCCACGACGCGCTGAAACTCCGGGCCATAAACATCAGCTTCGAACGTTTCCTGGTTCGGCTCGAAGTTGATGGTGAAGAAATAAATCGTACGGTCGCTGCCCGGATCCTTGAAGAGGTTCGGATCCGTGGTCTCAGGTCCGGCTTTGACGGTCGCGGCCGTCTTTGTCAGTCCACCAAGTTTTGTTAATTTCTCCGCGTCCAACGTTGGCGGCAGCAAACCTGCGCGAACTTTCGCCCATCCCTGCGTCATCACAAGATCGAGCGCGGCCTTCGACTTGGCTTCGAAACCGTCCGGGTTACCCTTGTGCGTGAAAAAGACAACGTTGCCGGGCAAGCCGACGAAGCGACTGTCGGAGATCAGCCCATGCGCGTCCACTTCAAGTGTCGCGATGATCTCTTTGCCGTAGATGTCTTGCGTCTGTTGAAGGATGGCCTTGTACGCCGGCGATGCACCCTTCTTTTCGTACTCCGCTTTGTGATCGAGTACCTCTTCACATGCCTTCAGGTAGCCGGCCATGAACTTATCGACGACTTCCCTGTTTGCGTCATAGAAGTCTTTGCGGCACGCATAGACGTCAGCGATGGAGCGGCTCATGTTCGCGGTGGATACCAGCACACGGGCACCTTTAACCGTTCCTTCTGCACCGGACCCGGTTTGGTCCAATCCGCCAGTGAGGCCGATCATGTCAGGAGAGATCGCCATGCAAGCATCGATCGACGGGTCTTTGCGAAACAGGGCGGCAGGCCCCTTGTCGCCGGTGATGTCGTCGGTCCAAACGATGGTGACATCTTTCCATGTGAACTTGGCCGTGTTCAGCACGTCGTCGAGCATGCCGATGTGCGGCCCGCCTTTTTGCAGAGCGATCTTTTTGCCTTTGAGGTCGCTCAACGTTTTCAGTTGTGAGCGCGAGACCATGTGATCGCCGGCCGACCAGGTCATCTGCATGAACACCACCGCCTTAGTCCGCGGGTCCGAGCCGATGACTTCGGACGCTAAACCCA
The DNA here is from genome assembly GCA_031362705.1 of Gemmataceae bacterium. Taxonomy (GTDB): domain Bacteria; phylum Planctomycetota; class Planctomycetia; order Gemmatales; family Gemmataceae; genus JAIBBI01. The sequence goes on from JANLTA010001055.1 coordinate 16,499, forward strand.
ACATGCGCATTTCGCCGCGAAGGAACGGCGTGTCGCCGGCCACGTAACGCTTGACCTGCGTCACGAAATCGTCGCCGGCCCTCAGCTTCAGGTTCAGACCCAGCTTCTGGTATGTGCTGCCCGGCTTGGTGTTCAACCCGCCGTTGGCATGAAACGTGGCGACGTCACCGCCCCACAATATATATGGCACTTCCAGGGCGTCCCCCGCTTTCCACTTCACCGGCCCCACGGCAACCGGCCCGACCAAATTGGTGAACGGTTCCTGAGCCGTCGCCGCTCCGGTCACGACCAATGCACCAACGATGGCCAACAGAGAATGCGGGATTGTGCGTTTCATGGGGTTGCACCTTTCATGGGCCAGGGACCCTCGCCGGTCAGGCTCTAAGAGTGATTCGTTCGTGGCAACGCGGCATCTATATCAGGAGTATTCATTTCCCCTTTTAACCGCAAGCGTGGCAAGTGCCGGGCCGGCGATTTCCACTGATTTCGGTGCTAAACGGCACAGGGAATGCGGGTGACGTGCTCTGCGTGACGCGGGTGCGCGCGTTCATTTCATATTCGTTCCATTTGCCGTGCGCGTCTACCGTGTGACGCCGAAACCGGATAGTACGAACGCACAACTGCGTGAAACAAAAACGCGCGGAAGCCTGAGCGACAAATAATCACACGCCGCCGGCGTTGACCCAGACGTGGACGTGGGGTTGGCCGCGGAACCACCAACAGAACTTCGGGCCTTCGAGCTTCCAGTTGTCCCACACTTCGTCGTTGTCGATGTCGCCATCGCGATAAAACGCCAAGGCACATTGATCCAGCCCGCCGTTCTTCTTCAGCGCGGCGAGCACCTCGTCGCGGTCTTCGCCGCGGAACGGTTCGATCAGTACGGCCAGCACCCGCTTCATCTCGGCTTGCTGGTCGGCCGACATTTCGCTCATCGGCAATCCGTCGAGCTTTTTGCTACTGCGATGCTCGATCGCATGGCGATCCTCGGCTGGCCGCTTGGTCTCGATCAATGCCGCCGTGCGCTGTTTGCCGTCGAGCATCTGGTAGAGCTTGTTGGCCGCTTGGGCTTGAGGCCAAAACACATTGCCCGGGTGCGTGCCTTTCTCGAAGAACTGTTCGCCCTGGTGGCCGTAAAAGATCGGCCCGCCGAACGCCGCCGCGTCGGTGGAATTGCCGTCGGCCCGCAGCGTCATATGTCGGCCGGTGATCACCATCTCGAATGGCCCGTTGCCCGGCGTGCCGAAAATCGCGAGCGAGTGTTCGCAGCCGAACGGGCCGCCGCAGTCCTGCTTGATCTCCGTCTCAAACTTCTTGTGCCACGTCGGATCGATCAGCCCGCGGAACACATCGTGGGCCAGGTGCTGCTGCCTGGTCGAAAAGAACTCGCTGCGAATCAGGTGCTTGGTGATCTGCCAGTTGGGTGTCACGACGCTCCGCAACCGCAACTTGGGAAACCGCTCATCGACATGATCCCAATCAAAGCAAATGGCTTTGCGATGATCCTCGCTGAGCGAATCGTACAACCCTTTGACCGCCGTCTCCGCCGCCGACTGTGGCGTAGGTGGCGCGGCCATCACCCGAGGCGTCGCCCAAAGTGGCAACGTCAACCCCGCCGCCATCGCCCCCAGAAACGACCGACGATCCGTCACATCACACTCCGGACACGATTGAGAATTGGCTTTCATAGAGATGCCTTTCGCGGCGAATGGACGCAGATCAGCGTAGCACGGCGGCGGGCGGAGGACTAGGGTGTCCCTTGCTACAGTTCCTTATGGCTTTTACTTCGCCTCGAATTTCATGTAAGATTGCGATAGAGGTTCTTCGCGAGGACGAATATGATCAACGCCATTGTGAATCGAGGCGAAATCCGACCACTTGAGTCATTGCCTACCGATTGGCGCGATGGTCAGCACTTGCGCATCGAAAAAACTGATGAAACGAAGCCGGCAGCTTGGCCGTCCGGATTCTTCGACAGCATTCGCATTGATGACCCCACTTTTGTGCGCCCGGCACAGGGATCGGTCCCGGCCGCACCAATCATTGAATAAGTTCCAACTTCATGCGCTATTTGCTCGATACGAGTATGTGCATTGCCGCCATGCGAAATATCGTCGCGACGCTGGGTTTTCGGGCCTGAAAGGCTCGTTCTACCAGCCCAGGCCGAAGGCCTGGGAAATCTCACCCATTCCCCAACGGCCCTGAAAGGGCCGTTCTCTTTCAATCTCAATCCCACAAATATCGTTCGTCCCATTCCACCTCATAACGCCGCAACCATTCTCGTAGTTCGTCTTGAAACGTCTGGTTGGCATGATGTTCCGGTTGTCGCCGGATGTATTGCCGTACCGCTTCGACATTCGATTGACTGACCGAAAATGCGGCGTACCCGCCTTGCCAATGGAACGGCGTCGCCAGTCCGCGTGACTGATTGATCCAGTTCGACGACGTCGATTTGATCTTCCCGATGGCATCCGCGATGGTAATTGATCGACCCAATTGAAACAGCATGTGAACATGATCGGCCACGCCGCCCGTTGTCAGCGCCTGACAATCAAGATGGTTGGCCGTGCCTCCCAATACGTGAAACAACTCATCGCGCCAAGCATCGGCCAAGATTAGTTCTCGGTTCTTCGTCGAGAAAACAGCGTGAATGTAGACCTTGGCCAATGATTGCGACATGTTTGTTTTCCGTGGGAACGACGCATCGCCGATGCGATGATATGTGAAGATGCATCACGACAGTTGTTGTAGGCTTGCTGGAACGGCCCCTTCAGTCAACGCCGTGAAAAATTCTTCCGGCCTGAAAGGCCGGTTCTATCAGGGTGATCGGCAGTTGTTATAGGCTCGGGTGAATGGCACTATTAGTCAACGCCGTCAGGAATTCTTCCGGCCTGACGGGCTGGTTCTATCAGCCCAGGTCGAAGACCTGGGTAATCTGCCCGTTCTAATTCACGGCCCTGAAATGGCCGTTCGAATGCGTCCTGGTCCTGATCGTGGCGGAATTGAACGGCCCTTTCAGGGCCGATTCGGTTTGGGTCACTTTTCCCAGGCCTTCGGCCTGGGCTGACAGAACGAGCCTTTCAGGCTCGAAAACCAGTGCTCGAAAGCCACTCCATCGCACCGTTAGCTCCCCTTTAGCCTTAAGACTGCTTGGAGTTCCTCAATACTCAGCGTTGGCTTTTGACGATGGAGCATAGCATGGCAGTTGGGACACACCGGGCGAAGATCGTTGATCGGATCCAATTCATACTCGCCGTCCGTCAGAGCCAGAGGTTTCAAATGGTGAACGTGAATAAAATCTTCGCCAAGTACCCCATACCTAGACTGGAAGTTAAAGCCGCAGGCGAAACAGTCTAAACCGTGCGATTTCAAACAGGCATCGCGAGCACGGGGGTTACGCTCATATGCGTTCACCCAAACACGTTTTCGCGCGCCCTCGACGTACTTAACCCCGCGTTCCAGCTCATCGGGAAAGCGGTCTTCACGACTTTGGTTGGCAATTGTCTTTTCATACTCGCCGAGGCGCTCTCTTGCGACAGCGAGTTCTGCGTTATCAAAGAGACTGCTGAACCTCGGCTGAAGAATAATTGCCTCTAGCGTCAAATCAGGACGACGGGCCTCAAGCAGCACGTCGAGGCCTTTACGTTGGCCCGGACTGCGCGGCCGTAACATTCGCTGCGCCGTTGACAGCACACCGTTGCGACGAATCGCTTGCAGATATCGGGTACCCCAATAGCCGACTTCCTCGCCCGCACGTCGGTAGCCGTCGATGAGGGCATCGTTCAGTTCGTCTTCAAGGGTCATGATGCATTGCTCCCCAAAAAGCCTACGACGAATTACTCAACCGCACGTACTCCCAAAGGAGCATCACTTCCAGGAACATCAGTGAAGCAAAACGGGCCGAGCATACCGCCTGGCTTAGCGCCATCCGCCATCAACTCGGAAACACGGTCCCAATTCTCTCATCAAGGGACTTCACAAAATAGATTGCGCCGTCAAGGTATTTGCGGTCGATTGAACGAAGTCTCTCGCCGCTTATTCTTGTGCCCACGTCGCGTGCGATGCCGCTGCCTCAGCAATGGTATGTTAGAAAGCCCCAACTTGGTCGCTCACACGCCTTTTCCATTGCGAAAGGCAAGTCACCCGGCGACAAACCCCATCAGTTCGCTACGGTTCGCATCGGCCACGACGCGAACGTATGGGCCGCATTCGCGCCCTTCGAAGTAACAATGTCGTCCTAGCCGTCGTGACTCACTTCGCAACTCGGCCATCCAAACACCTCCGCATCATTTCTTCGCCGGTTGGCAATAGCTCAGGGCCAGCAAGCTGTATGCTGTTGCCAGGTCGGGGTTGTCTTCGAGGAATGCGCCGGACTTGTCGTTCACCCAACTGCCATCGGGGCGTTGGCGTTTTTTCAGGGCTTCGAATAGTTCCTGGCGCCAGTTGTGTTTCTTGCCGGCGGCGTCGGTGAATTCGTCTTCGCCGAGGGCGTCCATGGCTTTGCCGAAGGTGTGGTAGTAGTAGAAGAGGCCGCGCTGGCCTTGACCGGGGTTTTCGTCGAGAGTGTAGTGCGTGCGAATCCAGCCGATGGCCCCCTTCACACGCGGATCGTCTTTGGAAACGCCAGCGTGCAGAAAACTCTTCAGGCCCGCGTAAGTCATTGTGCCGGCCGAACGCAGCCCTTCCACGGCGGCCTGCGCGGCTTCCTTTTCGTTCATCACCGGGTTGTATACGAAGCCGCCTTTGTCATCTTCGGTGGCCTTCTTTGCAAACGGCTGATCGTTGGTCTCGCCGGGGAGGTTTTGGCAGCGGCTCACAAAGGCCAGCGCCCGCTGCACGGCCGGGTCGTCTTTGGGGATGCCAGCGGCTATCAGGGCATCGACGAAGAACTGTGTGTTCGACAGATCGGGGCGCGATTTTCCGTCGTAACCCGCGCCGCCGTAGCGCACGTCTTTGCTCTCGACGCGGCTCTCGTCGTATTGCAGCGTTTTGAGAAACTTGCCGGCGTTCTTGATTGCAGCGTCGTATCGGCCGCCGGTGTTGGCTTCTTTAAGTGCCAGCAGAGCCACACAGGTCGTGTAGTTGGCCAACATGCGGTCGTAAATGCCGCCGTCGGGCTGGACATTCTTTTCGAGATACGCCAACGACTTGGCGACGACAGGATCGTCGATGGTGCTACCGTTGCGAATCAGGCCAGCGGCGATCAGAGCAGTGATGCCCGGGCCGCCCGCCCGTGAGGAAAAGCTGCCATCCGCCCCCTGTCGCTTCGCCAGAAACTCGGCCGCATTTTTCACGAGGGCGGCGGTGTCAACCGGACTGACGCCAGCTTGCTGCCGAGCAAGGCACAATGGTGAAAGCACAAGGGCAACGGCCATTACCATTCGCCGCGATGCGATTCCGAATTGACGATGGCCGTTCACGTGTTCAACGTTCATGATGATCTCCATTCCACGAATCAGTGCGCGGGCGGCAACGGCACATGCTTAGAGCTATGCTATCGGAAAAACACCAATTAATTGGCGTTGCCGAGCAACATAGTACTTAGCATTTTCAGTACCGTAGCGGTGCGAACGCGAATACTTGCCGGCCTCATGATTGATGCATCATCAACGGACCTTGATGGTGGCGAATGGTTGAAGAGTGCTACGATTCACGACATTTGCCAACACGTCTGCGAAATCGCTGGTCAGGCAGAAATGAATTGGCAAACCGCCGTTCTATCCCCTGAGCTACGAGGGCCTGACGACATCTTATGGACGCGATTGTCATGGGATGTGTTCACAGCCCGAGGATCTCGTTCATCTTTGCCGAGCATTCGCGGAGTTGTTTCTCGTTGCAGCCGCCAATTTCGGCAGTGGCCCAACCGTGGTAGCCGACTTCTGCAAGAGCTTTGCGGACCTCCGGCCAATTCTCGTCGCCTTCGCCGATGGCCACCCATTCTTTCGCCTTGCTGTAACCCTTGAAATCGAACTTCAACATGCGCTTGCCGAGTTGACGTATCCAGTCAGCCGACGATACGCCGAACTTGATCATGTTAGAGCAGTCGAAGTAAGCGCCCACATGCGGCGATGCGAATTGATCCACGTACTTGATCAGTTGCTCGGGTTTCGTGATGAAATTGTTCCACACCACTTCGATGGCGATCTTGACGTTGAGTTCCTTGGCCAACGGCAATGTTTTTTTTACCTGCTCCGTTGATCGCTCCCAAACTTGATCGAAGTTCTCGGTGTCCTTGTTGCGGACGGCACCGGGGACCAATAGCACCGTGTCGCCGCCATATTGCTTGCAATCACGCAATGCGCCCTCTAAGTCTTTTAGCGCTTGTACCCGTACTTCCGGCTTGGGATCCGAGTGCCGAATCGACCAATGCGTGGAATCAACAACGCCGTGAATGACGACGCCGGTCGCGTCACGAGCCTTCACCACTTCCGCGCGGTCGATGTCGGCCGGGCTATCCATCTCGACGCCGGCGAAGCCGGTGGACTTAAGTAGTTGGAACTTCTCCAGGACGGTCTTTCCGTCCTTGATCATTCCGTATTTGACAGCCTTGCGCAACTTCGGCTTGTCATCGGTTGCCGCTGCCGTCATGCCGAACGCAAGGACCGCTGTTGTGCCAAGAAAGCCGCGACGGTCAATACAGTTCATGAGATGGTTCCTTGTTCGTTAAGCGAAGGCAGTTTTGCCGGGGATAGCGACCGGCGGAAACGGCAGCGGGCCTTTCATGTCCAGGTTGGCCGGCATCAGGTTTTCCTTCGAGTTCAACGCCTGGTCCCACGTAATCTTCTTGCCGGTGTAGCCCGCCATTCGACCCATGATGCCCATCAGCGTGCTATGGGCCATTTGTTCGCCCTGATTAATCGTCTTGCCCGTGCGAATGGCATCGAACAATTCGATGTGTTCCTGGCTGTACATGTCCGTGGCTTTTCCGGCAAACTTCCATTTTGGGCCGTCCGCCGGTTGAACGACATGCTGTTGTAACTGGGCAAACCCCTTAGTGCCAATGACGTGATCGTTCACGTCGCTGGCGCATCCCGATACTTGGCGGCAATAAGAGAACACCTTGACAGAGTTTGGATATTCAAACACCGTGGCGAAGTGATCGTAAATATTGCCGAACTTTGGCTCTGTCCGCGATTGTCGACCAGCTACGCCATACGCCGCCGTCGGGTATTTGTCGCCAAGTGCCCATACAGCCTTGTCGAGGCTGTGAATGTGCTGTTCGACAATATGATCGCCGGACAGCCAGGTGTAATACAGCCAGTTGCGCAGTTGGTATTCAACATCGCTCCAGCCGGGTTGCCGATCATGTGACCAAAGAAAGCCCGTCAGATAATTGGTGTGAATGGCGACGATGTCGCCGATAGCTCCAGCATGAATACGCTGAATCGCCTCACGCTTCGGTTGATCGTACCGGTAACAGAAACCGGAGACGATGTTGAGGTTGGCCGCCTTGGCCATCTTCGCAGTCTCCAGCACCGAGCGCACGCCGGGCGCATCGACGGCCATCGGCTTTTCACAAAAGACGTGCTTCTTCTTCTCAACCGCGTAGCGCAAATGTTGCGGCCGAAACGCCGGTGTCGAACAGAGTAGCACGACATCTACGCCCGAATCTACCAGTTGCTTGTAAGCGTCCAAGCCGGTGAAACATCGTTCGGGCGTAATGTCTAACTTGTCAGGAAACGCTTTGTGAGTCTCGTCCAGACATGATTTCACGCGGTCGTCGAACGCATCGGCCAGCGCCCAAAGGCTCGTGTATTTGTCGGCAGCCAGCGCCTGTTGAATTGCCCCCGACCCGCGGCTACCACAGCCAACGAGGCCGACTTTGAGCATATCACTACCGGAGACGTGAGCATTGATCAATGGCGCGGCCGCTAACGCGGAACCGGCCAATGCGGAGTGTTTAAAAAAACTGCGGCGGCTATGCATGGCTGCACCTTGGATGGGGCAACGCAATGCTCATTGTGCAAACTAACGACTGAATTGTCGCGGAATTCTAAAGTGCTTCACGGAAGCAAATGGTCAACTTGTATCGTTGCCGACGGCAGGGCCAACGGACTTACAGATCCGCCCGACATGAACGTCAATCTCTGTGCGTAAGCGTAACCGAAAGCTTGAGAAGCGTCAGGTTGCGGATCGCGATATACTTCAAGTTGATTGTCGACAAGATTGACAATCCAATAGTCCGCGATGCCATGAGCCGCGTACATTGACCCTTTCCGTCCGCGATCGCGTAGCAACGTGGAATCACTGACTTCGACAACAAGTAAAGCGGAGGTTGGGAAAGATTTCTTGGCACCCTTGGGCGAGCCTAACAGTACCGAAATATCTGGATCGGGCATGCACCCTGGTCCAAGATTCAGTGTGGCCTGCACTCTCACCCAATATTGCGGCCCGAAGGCGCTTTCGAGAGCACGAAGGGTCAGTGAAATCGCGCCAGCGTGATAATCAAACTGTGGGGACATGACTTCGATTGCTCCGCCAATAAGCTCGACCTTGCGATCACCGAGCAACCCAAGCTCGAATAAGCGAATGTATTTTTTTCTCGTCCAACGAAGCTGTTGAACGCGAGATTCTTTCGCCGGCCGGATTGTCCTTTTGATTGCCGAAGTCATGGTAGTATGTCACTCAACTCATTGCGCCCTTTGCCAGTATGACAATACTCAAGTTATCAATCAAGGCATGTCAATTGACTTTGACTCGACGTGGATACTGTCAACTGGTTTATTTAGGAATACTGTCTTTCGCTTTATACACCGCGTCTGCGTTCACCGCGGATTGCACCACGCCGCGCTGAAGGAAATCAATCAGCAACTGGGCCGCCTCACGAGCGACCGCATCTTGCGCTTCGACCGTCGATGCTCCCAGGTGCGGTGTGGCGATCAGATTGCGCGATTTCAACAGCTTGCAATCGGCGGGCGGCGGTTCCAATTCAAACACATCAAGGGCGGCCCCGGCAATCGCACCGCTTTGCAATGCATCGGCAAGTGCGTCTTCGTTGTAGATGCCGCCGCGTGCGACATTGATCAGCCGAACGTCTGGCTTCAGCTTGGCGATTTGCGGTCGGTCGATGAGGTTCCGCGTCTCATCGGTCAGCGGCGTGTGTACTGTAAGATAATCGCAGACGGGCAACAGATCATCGACGCGTTGAACGGCCTTGATACCGAACTCGGCCGCCTTTTCTGGCATGATAAACGGATCAAAGCCAATCACGTGCATGTCCAACCCGCTGGCCCGCCGCGCCACCTCGCGGCCAATGCGGCCCAACCCGATGACGCCGAGTGTCTTTCCAGTCAGTTGGGTGCCGACGAACTTGTTGCGTTCCCATTTGCCGGCCTTCATGCTGGCGTCGGCTGCGGGTATGTGCCGGGCCAAGGCAAACATCAGGGCAATGGTCTGCTCTGCAGCAGCGACCGCGTTGCCACCCGGAGTGTTCATTACGATGATGCCAGCGCGGCTGGCGGCTTCCACGTCGATATTGTCAACGCCGACGCCGGCCCGCGCGATGGCCTTGAGCTTGCCCGGCTCCGCGAGCATTGGGGCCGTGATCGTCGTGGCGCTTCGGACGATGCAACCATCCGCCGCCTGCAGCGCGCCTAGCAACTCCCCGCCCTTTAGTCCGGGTCGGTTATCAACTTCGATGCCGACGTTGGCCAGCATCGTGGTTCCCGAGGCTTCGAGCTTATCGCAGATAAGTACACGGGGCATTTCAGAAATCCGTGAGTTGGTAATCGAACTACCGGTTATTTGGCCGATGCCAGCGCTTTCTGTGCTGCCGCCACGCCCGCACCAATCTCCATCTTGTATCCCGCTGCCGACAGTTCCAGTTCCAATGCGGAGATGGCTCCGAGTACGTCGAATTGGTCGATGTAACCCATGTGGGCGAGTCGCCAGATCTTGCCTTTGTAGTCGTCCTGGCCGTTGGCGAGTTTGAAGCCGTGTTTCTTTTCGATGGCCGAGAGAATTGCCGTGCCATCAATGCCTGGTGGTACCGTGATAACCGTCAAGCCATCGGCTGGTTGATCGGCAAACAACTTGAGACCGAGTGCGGCAGCCGCGGCGCGGGCAGCCGATGCCATGCGACCGTGCCGCGCCCAGATGTTCTCAATGCCCTCGGCTCGCATCTTCTTAAGGCTGACCCGTTGCGCCCGAATCATCGTGTGCGCCGGCGTGTACGGCGTGTCACTGCCTTCTTCGAGTTTGGCTTTGTATTTCTTCAAATCGAGGTAAAAGGAACGAACGCCCTTGTTCTTGTCGATGACAGCCCAAGCCTTCGGGCTGACGCTCACATATGCCAGACCCGGCGGCAGCATCAGCGCTTTTTGCGAACCGGTCACGTTGATGTCGATGTGCCAATCGTCGGTCCGGCACTCCATCGTTGCCAGGCCGCTGATGGTATCGACGACGAACAGAGCCGGTGTCTTGCTGACAATTTGGCCGAACGTCTTGATGTCGTTGCGAGCGCCGGTCGAGGTCTCGCAAAAGGTCGTGAACACGGCCTTGGCGTCGGGATGCTGTTTCAACGCCGCTTCGAGTTGTTCCGGTTTGTTCGATTGACCATACGGCACTTCGACTGGGATAAACTCTATGCCGTGAACCTTACAGATGTTCCGCCAGCGTTCACCCCAGCGGCCACAGAGCAACAAGATGGCTTTGTCGCCGGGCGAAAGCGTGTTGATGACCGCTGCCTCCATGCCGGCGGTGCCAGACGAAGTCAGGACAATCACCGGTTGCTTAGTCTGAAACACATATTTCAGATCCTCGACAACCTCTCCCAAAATGGCGCGAAACTCGGCCGTGCGGTGAAAAAACACCGGCCGAGCCAGGTCCAGGAGCGTCTCCTCGGGCACCGGGGTAGGACCGGGTGTCATCAGGCGCGGCTTCATTGCAAGCTCCAAATCGGGTCGGCGGCGAGTCTCAAAGCCCTATTGTAATGACGAACGCCGTGCCCGCCACAATTCGATCCGTATGACGCTACTCGTATTCTCCGATGACTGGGGTCGCCACCCGTCGAGCTGCCAGTACCTCGTGCGCTGCTTGTTGCCGCGCACGCCGACGGTTTGGGTTAACACCATCGGTATGCGCCGACCGAAACTCGAGTGGTACACCATTACCCGGGGTGCCGAGAAGTTTGTGCAGTGGTTTGGCCCCAAAGCACCCAAAGTGTCACTTCCCGAAAACCTTCAAGTGATCAACCCATTAATCTGGCCAGGTTTTGGATGGACTTGGGAACGCTCGCTCAATCGCCGGCTCATGGCCCGCAAACTGCGACCGATCCTTGACGCGATGGCCGAACCACCCATTGCCGTGACGACAATACCGACGGTGGCCGACTTGATTGGTCGATTGCCGGTGAAGCGTTGGGTCTATTACTGCGTCGATGACTTTACCACATGGCCTGGTCTGGATCATCGCACCGTGGAGCGGCTGGAATCACAGTTGATCGACAAAGCTGATCGCATCGTGGTTGTCAGTGAGAACTTGCGCGAACGCATCGCCAAGCGTGGCCGGAAGGCTGAGTTGTTGACACACGGCGTCGATCTTGACTTCTGGCGAGCTCCATTGGGTGATGCCACGCCACCTTTTGACTTTCCGCGACCGTTGCTGTTGTTCTGGGGCCTTATCGACCAACGGATGGATATGGACATCTTGATGCGACTGAGCGCGAACAAAAACGGCACGGTCATTCTCGTCGGCCCGCAAGACAATCCCGATCCGCGCTTGCATTCGTTGCCCGGTGTCGTCGTGCAACCTGCGGTGTCGCCTGACGAGTTGCCTCGTTTAGCCGCGGCCGCCGATGTCCTGATATTGCCGTATGCCGACTTGCCCGTGACACGTGCCATTCAACCGCTGAAGCTCAAAGAGTACCTGGCCACCGGCAAACCCGTGGTCGCCCGCGATCTTCCCGCCATTCGAGAGTGGGCTGACTGTTTGGACATGGCCAATGATGCCGCCAGCTTCGCCGCCGCCGTCTTCAGTAGAACATCCGATGGCATTTCAGCGGCGCAAACCGCTGCCCGGCAGCGACTTAGCATCGAATCCTGGGCCGCCAAGGCTGACCAGTTTTACCGGCACATCACGAGTTCATGAAGTTACGGCAAAGTGAGTTTGCCCTCACGCCGCCGCTGCCTCGTGGGCTAAGATAGAACGAATCACCTGGAGACATTTGGATGCCGTCTAAGCCGGAATTGACATTGATGCCGCCCGCAATCGACGACCCGTCTTTGTACATCAATCGTGAATTGAGTTGGTTGGAGTTCAATCGCCGGGTGTTGGAGGAAGCACAGGATCCCGGCGTACCGTTGCTGGAGCGACTCAAGTTCCTGGCCATCTTTAGCGCTAATCTCGACGAATTCTTCATGGTTCGTGTCGGCGGATTGCAACAGAAGGTGATCTCCGGCGTGGCTCGCGGCTCCGGTGCCGACAGGATGCCGCCGAACGAGCAGATTGAGCGCATCAGCCAGATGGTTCGGCCGATGGTCGCCGAGCAGAATCGATTGGTCAAGGACGTGGTGTTGCCGGACCTGGAAAAAGAAGGCATCATCATCCGGCGCCGCAAAGACCTGTCCGAATCCGAGCGCCGCTACATCCGCGAGTTGTTTCGCAAAGAAATCTACCCTGTGTTGACGCCGCTGGCGATTGATCCCGGACATCCGTTTCCGCACTTGTCCAACAAGACACTCAATGTGGCAGTGTTGCTGCGGCGACCCAAGACGGACGAAGAGCTTGTCGCCTTCGTCCGACGAGACTGGAGCGGGCGGTGGAAACAGCGCAGCTGCGTCTACCAGCGCGACGCCCTTCTTCTTGAGCACCCTGGCGAACTCGACCTCGACCCGTCCTGCGGTGCCCTG
>JANLTA010001057.1:0-3004 GCA_031362705.1 Gemmataceae bacterium
CTTCGGAAACGTAATGGTCCGCCGCGTGATTCATGTTCGCCTCGTAATCGTTTCGAAGGCGCTTGAAGATTAGATCGAGCACTGGCGGTGCCTTTCTCCGATTCTCCAAAATCTCGTCCTGTAGGTTACGCGACATTTCAGTAAGTGCTGATTTCGATTTTCCTGACAGCGCTGCTTTCCAAATCGTGCCGCAGTGGTCTTTGAGTTTGTCAAGTCGGTCGGCTGCTTCCCGCTGCTCAGTAAATTGTCGCAGAGCAATCAATAGTGCCGGCGCCAGTGGAAGTATTCCTTTCAGAAGGAGCGCCTCTAGTGTTGCGCCGCCGCTAAGGGCTAGGCCACAGACAACCGCGAAAATTGCAGCAACAATTCCAATGAGCCATGATGCATAGTGTCGCCGCTGGGTCGAGTCCCACCAACAGTTGGTCCGCTGACAGATAATTCTTGCGATGTGAAGCGGGAGTTCATCTACCCGCGGCGAATACCAATCCTTTAGAGGTGGCATCTCGCCTCCCCATCTCTCGTATTTGGTCGATTGCGCCTTAACCACCTCAGGGTCCGGGTGCTTGCCAGCCTTCAGGTCGTTCCATTTCAATTCCAGCACGTCACAATCAAACGCCTCCTGAATCCGGGCGGCTTCTCCCCTGAGCAATTTTTGCCACCTTGTAAGCCAGAAGACGTCACACAACGCGACGAGCAATCCCCACGACGCAACGTAGACCTTTAACTCTGGGCGCAGTAGAACTAATACGGCACCAGCGATTGCAACAGGCCCGCCAATAGTCACCTGCCAGCCGAAGACCTGCTTTGCCGTAGCGTAAAGCTGCCTTTGCGCCGCAAGGCGCTGCAACTGCTTTTCATTGTTCTGCGAGGTGGCGATCATTCGGTCAGTAGTAGTAGGCTGGAAATTCACCGTCGTAGAGGAGCCGCCACCAGTAAAAGGCATCCGAAACTTTTCCTTTACGTGACTCTTCGCGTGCGTTTTCCGCACGAGCAAAGGCGGTCGACAATTTTGACAGCGCATCCACTCGCGCCGCATCAGTGCGGCTTGCGGTGATGTAGCCGGAAACGTTCATTGGGTCCTGCATGTTTGCGAGCTGACAATCCCACAGAAGCTTGAAGACGTTCCGGACGTCATACTCGTAGATTATCGACTTTTCCTCTGACGCATATTTCGCCACCCGGAGTTCCAAATAAAATGATGAAATTGGAACGGCACGGCAAAATTTCCATGCTTTGATGAACCGGATGAGCGGCTTGACTTTCCCAGAGTGCTTATCGTCCGCCCACCGCACATAAGCGTTGTGGGCGTCTGGGCTGGCCTTCATCCAACCTCCGGCACAGTCGGGTATGTCGTAAATTTTGTAGCTGTTGCTTTCCCTGGAAAAATCGGCGGGAACGATTTCTGATATCTCGGCTTTTAATGTCCCAAAGGGCACCACAACAGCCGGGCAACTGACACAGACTCCCGTGTTCGGGAATCTTGTATCCAAGGCATTTCTGACTTTTGTTAGCGACGATGTAGAATTCTGCGTAAGCTGGTCCGTCGGGAGGCAAGCCAGATAATCGACATCACTGTTGCCAGAGATGCTTGTTCCGTTCCCAAAGGATCCGATCCTCACGAATCTCGTCAAACCAAAATTGTTTGTGAGGCAGGCCTCTATCGAGGCCCGGTGATTCCTCGCCGCTTGAGATTCTGTAGCGCTAGGCGTGAGTTTCGTCAAAAAATCGCGAAATCCTTCGTCAATTGTTCGCGGCATAGATTTGAGTTATCAGTTGCTAATTGTGAGTGCACCGCTCAGCAGCTTTGGCAGCAGCGTGTCGCGCAGTGTGGCTAGGGTGCGGGATTGTTGGAGGTTTGCAAGGATTCGACCGAGCAGCGGTTCGACGCACCTATCAAACGCGACGGTGATTTGCTGTTTTGGAAAAACGCAGTCGAGAGTCTTGAAAGTTTCCGTCGTGATGGTGTCGAAGACGGTGCCATGCGTGCGTTGCTGCAGTTGGGCGGTGGCTTCGCGGAGCGAGTAGTAGGTGAAGTAGTCGCCGTAGCCGGTGATGCTGCGAACGCCGTAGCAGGATTGATTCATCGCCATTGGGACGGCAGTGAGGGCGAGTTTGCCGACGGTGCCGCGTGCGCTGATGATAGTGGTCTTCTCGAGAAAGACTTGGTCCGCACTGCTGGCGATACCGAGTTTGGTGACATGCTTGTCGGTTTGAGTCACCCACACGTCGGTTTCGCTCGGCGCATCGCGCACCGAATACCACGGGACGTCGCCGTCCCAGTAAGTTGGCTCGGAGGTCTTTGGCGTGCCGCCGCTGAGAAGCTGAATCTTTTCGGAGAGCGGGCAGACTTCCCATCCATGCGGGATGGGACCGAGAGCGGAGTCTTGGAAGGATGCAGGGAACAATGCGGCGGTTGCTGGATCGAGACCAGCGAGGGGGCGGCCATCAAGTTTGGCGCGGACGGGGTCGAAATCCACGAACCAGCTCTGGAACAGCGCCCGCGCCATCGCCTCCAGCGTCGCGTTCATTCGCCGGTTCGACTCAATCTTGTCGTCCAGCGCCCCAAGCACCGACGCGATGGCCTTTTGCTCGGCGAGGGGTGGGAGCGGAATTGGAAGTTCAACAAGGTCGGCGCCCGTAATCCCGGAAACGGCAACCTGCCGCCGGATTGTCAGAAGCACATACGCGCCGTATGGCGAGTTGAACAAGTAATACAAAAATAGGCTATCGACTGACTTGGGATTGGGGCGTGCCCGGATGATTGAGGATTCAAACGTTGTCGGCTCTTTAACCTCGGAAACAACGATGCACTTTCCGGCGCCTTCCGCAACCAGCGATCTTCGTGCGAAAAGTAGGTCTCCAGCCTTGAGAGACGCCTTCTCCAGCTCTGCTGTGGTCAGCTGAACACGTTTCATTGGAACGTCACTTAGCCGAGGATTTGCGAACAGCTCACCCATGTTCACTACCTTCGCGCCGCTCCCGTGAAACTCCTTAGCCTTGTAAA
>JANLTA010000004.1:0-7614 GCA_031362705.1 Gemmataceae bacterium
CCCAGCCAAGGCCGGCCTCGTGATCCCGATTTGCGGTGCCAACTATCGCGCTCCGCAAAAACCTGAACCACCCGCCAAAGCCCAAGTACCTCCAGCGCCCGAACGAAAGATCATGGCTGAACCGAAACGCCAACCTGAGCCTGATCCCGCGACACTGTCACGGGCGCTTCAAGTCACGCAAGACTCGTTGGCGGCTTTCCAACGCCTGCAGGAACAGACGGCCGAGCTGCATCGCACATTCCTGGAACAGCAAACGGAAGCACAACGTACCCTGCAAATCATTTTGTCCGGGCAACAGCAACTGTTGGGTAACAGAACCAACGGGACGACGTTGCCCACGACACCTCGATCAGCGCCGGTCATCGAATTGCCCGTCCAGCGAATAGCGCCAATCCCGCAACCCGTATCAACTCCAAAACCATCCGTATCGTTGAACGGGCAGAGTGTACCGAAACCGCGCAAGCCAGCCGCACCAACAGCCCCGCCGACGCCGCCAAAACCCGACGAGCCGCGGCAGCAAAATCTTACGACAGTGCTATTGGAGGTCGTTGCCGAGAAAACTGGCTATCCCACTGACATGCTCAATGTTGACATGTGCCTGGTTGCTGATCTGGGTATCGACTCAATCAAGCGAGTCGAGATTCTATCGGCGTTGCAGGATCGCCGGCCGGACTTGCCATCTGTGCCCCCAGATCGATTGGGTGCATTACGTACGCTCCGTGATGTGATTGATTTGTTGAATGACACCAAAGCACCGACTTCAGTAGCGAAAGCAATTCGGCCGCAAGTTGTCGCTGCAACTCCCGATGATGATCTCCATTTGGAACTGCTGGAAGTTGTCGCTGAGAAGACCGGCTATCCCGTCGAGATGCTTAACCTCGATATGGGTTTGGACGCCGACCTCGGTATCGATTCAATCAAGCGTGTGGAAATCCTCTCCGCATTGCAGGATCGGCGGCCCGATTTGCCGGCTGTGCCGCCCGACCGCCTCGGGAGCTTGCGAACTCTCCGCGACGTCATCGACTTACTCGATGCGACACCGACGGAAAAAAAAGCCCATCGCCCGGCCGCTCTGGCTCGCTGAGCGTGCCGGGCGTGTCAACGCTCAGCCGGTTGATTCTCCGTCGCGATCCCGCACCGGCTGGTAGGTTAGCCATTCCAATTCGCGGGCCTGTGTGGCTCGTTGGCTATGATGTTCATTCCATTGGCAAACAATTACGTGAACGCGGCTTAGTCATTGAGCAACACGATTGGCAGTCGTTGCCGCAACCGCCCGTCGAGTTGGGCGGATTGTTCTTGCTACCCAGTCAACACGATTCGCCTGACGTACCCTTCCAGGCATTCCGCTGGCTTCGTGCAATGCACGAGTCATTGCGGCGTACTCGCGGCCTGTTGCGGTTGGTCACGACCGGTGAAACCACGGCAACAAGTCATGCCATAGGTGGATTGGTAAAAACCGCCCGCCACGAATGGCCGGAAGTCTCGTGTCGCATTGTGGATGTGCGAACAGACAACGCGGCAGCCATCGTGAATGAATTGCTATCGGAGGGATGTGTCGAAACTGAGTTGGCGGCAGACGTTGTCATGGTGCCGCACCTCGTCTCGATGCCGCAACCCAAATCCGCATTACCGCTAGACATTGCCATCGGTGCATTGATCGTCATTACCGGCGGAGCACGCGGTGTGACGGCCGAAGCCGCGCTAGCGCAGGCTCGAACCTATCGACCCACGCTGCTGCTCCTGGGTCGATCGCCCGCGCCGACGACTGAACCCGATTCGTTGGCAACACTGCACGACGAGGCCGCCATCAAGCGCGAACTGATTGCGCGGGCCGATCAACGACCGACACCGCGGCAAATTGACAGTGAATACCGGCGAATCATCGGCGACCGTGAGATCCGCGCTAATCTACAACGACTCCGTGAGGCAGGTGCCATCGTTGAATATCGCAGTGTCGATGTGCGCGATGCTGATGCGATGAACAATGTGATCAATGCAGTTCGTCACGCGCACGGACTAGTTTGTGGCATCGTCCACGGCTCCGGTGTTCTCGCCGACAAACGCATCGTTGATAAGACCGATGAACAGTTTCGTTCCGTTTACGAAACCAAGGTGTTGGGACTTGAGTCGTTACTTGCAGCAACGAAAGACGATCCGCTGAAGTTCATCGCATTATTCTCATCATCGACGGCTCGCTTCGGCCGCGTGGGGCAATGCGATTATGCCGCCGCCAACGAATACTTGAATGCAACAGCCCGGCGAGTCCAGCTGGATCGTCCAAACTGCCGCACGGTCGCCATCAACTGGGGTCCGTGGGATGGCGGCATGGTGACGCCGACCTTGCGAAAGGTCTTTGCAGGCGAAGGCGTCGGCTTGATACCGCCAGAAGATGGCGGACAGATTTTGGTCGCCGAGATATCCGCTCAAGATGGGGAACCCGAGGTCGTCGTAATTGGTCCGCCCCCGCAGCAACCTGCCGAGTTCTTGTTGTCACCCGACACCGTTCCTCCGCTCGGTGATCACGTTCTCGACGGCAAGATTGTCATGCCGATCGCTTTGGCCATTGAATATATGGCCGAAAGTGCCACGCGCCGTTTCCCTGATCATCGCTTCGTCGGATGCGATGACATTCGCGTGCTGCATTCCATTCATGCGCCCGTCGGGATTCATATTAGTTGTGATGCCGCAACGATGCGCGATGATGTGTTGGTCGTGCCCGTGCGCATCGAAGCGAATGGCCGAACCTGTTACCGGGGCGACATCCTGCTGGCGTCGTTTCCAAGAATGGATCGCCATGTAGTTGGCGGCGCGACAGGTGAAGTGGCTGAATGTTATCGTGGCGAGCTATTCCACGGCCCGGCGTGGCACGGTATTTCGGTCATCAACGCGTGTGACCAATCGGGTATTGCGATTATCGCTCGTACCGCACCAGCTACCAGCACATGGATCCGCGATGGCGCGATTCGGCATTGGCACGCCGACCCGATGGTGATCGATTGCGTCCTGCAGGCGATCATTGTTTACACTCAGCGACAATACGGATTACCGTCGTTACCAATGGCCATCGGACGGCTGCGCGTTTTGGAACTGATCAATCCCGGTATGGTGAACGTGGATATTCGCGTGACGGCAACCAAGTTGCCGACATTGCGAGCTTCGGCCACCGTTACTGATGCTTCCGGTCGAACTGTCGCGACACTTGAGGATTGCGAGTACATTTGCGCCGAGTCGCTCCGGGCAGCGTTCACGAACAATCGGCTGCCGGTGGAGGCACGCCCATGAGCTACCGTGACCCCACCGGCCGACCGCTGGTCGCCATCGTCAGCGCTGCCGGGCTATTCCCTGGCAGCACCACTCTCGATGAGTTTTGGGGCAATGTCGTGGCTGGCCGCGATTGCTCCTCCGAAGTTCCAACCGGCCGATGGTTGATGCCTGCCACGGAGGCGTTTGATCTCGAGGTTGGCAAGTATGACCACGTCTATTCCACTCGCGGGTACTTCTTGCCCGGCATTCCACTCGACACCACGGGCTTGGCAGTCGATGCGGAGTTATTGCAACATCTCGATCCATCGGTGCATTTGGCGATTCATATTGCCCGCCAGGCTTGGGACGCCGCGATCACATCGCACGTGGACCCGCGCCGTGCCGGTGTCATCTTCGGACACATCGCGTTGCCGACTGAAAGTGTTTCACAGCTAGCCCGCGAGATATTGGAACCTCTCTTTTACGAAGGCGTCGCGGGGCAGCCATCGACGCATTCGTTGAACCGTCAAGTGGCCGGCATACCCGCGATCATGGCAGCGCGATCTCTAGGGCTGGGTCTAGGTGGCTTGGCACTCGATGCCGCGTGTGCATCTTCGCTTTACGCGGTAAAGCTGGCCGTCGATGCCTTGCAGTCCGGCCGCGCCAACGCCATGATCGCCGGCGGTTTGTCGCGGCCCGATTGCCTGTATACGCAAATGGGCTTCGCGCAGTTGCGAGCGCTTTCGTTAACTGGTCGCTGCTCGCCGTTTGATGCTGCGGCTGATGGCCTGGTCGTTGGCGAAGGCGGCGGCGCAGTAGTGTTGAAGCGACTGGATGACGCCGTCCTGGCCGGCGACGATATCCTTGGCGTCATAACAGGGATTGGATTATCGAATGACCGTGCCGGCAACGTGCTCGCACCGGCGAGTGAAGGTCAAATACGTGCAATGCGTAACGCATATGCGTCGGCACAGTGGTCGCCCAACGACGTCTCTTTCATCGAATGTCATGCCACCGGCACGCCGCTAGGCGACGCAGTTGAATTTGAGAGTCTTCGTCAATTGTGGGATGATTCATCAGGCGATTGCGCTCTTGGTGCGGTCAAGGCGACGGTTGGTCACCTGTTGACCGGAGCCGGCGCGGCGGGGCTCATCAAGACGCTGTTGGCCATGCGTCACGGCGTTCGCCCGCCGATTACCAACTTCGAGCGACCGGCCAATGGCATCGACCTAAGTAACAGTGCGCTACGCATCTTAAGTCATGCTGAGGAATGGCCTGACGAACGACGACGCGCTGCCGTGAGCGCCTTCGGCTTCGGCGGCATCAATGCCCACGTTTTGATTGAGGACTTTGTACCGCAGTCAACCACTATCTATGTCGATGTGACCACACCCCGTGAGCCAATTGCCATCGTCGGCATTGCGGTCTATGCCGAAGACGCGATTACGGAACTCGAAGTTCCTTTCGGTCGCTTTCCGATTCCGCCGCGCGAATTCGCCGCAATGATGCCGCAACAGGTGATGATGTTGCTGGCCGCAACGGATGCCATGAATGATGCGGGCTTGACCGCCCTACCCGATCCCGATCGCACTGGGGTCTTCATTGGCTGCGGCCTTGACCTGCACACCACCGATTTCCATTTCCGGTGGTCACGCCCGGAGTCCGAGCGTGATGACGCCGCCCCACCGTTGACGCCGGAGGGTGTACTGGGTCATTTGGCCAGCGTCACCGCAAGTCGCATCGCCCGCACCTTCGGCATCGGCGGACCGAGCTTCGTGTTGAGCACCGAAGCCTTGTCCGGCTTCGATGCACTGCGGATAGGCATCGATCAATTGCAGCGCGGCGACATCACCACGGCCGTCGTAGGTGCCGTTGACACGCCATCGGATGTGAGATGGCAATCAACGGACACCAAAGACTGTGCCCTCGCATTTGTTCTGATGCGACTTGGCGATGCCGAAAAAGCGGGACTCGATGTTCATGGGTTGATCGACGTCGGGGAGACATTCAGTTGCCATGCAAGACAGTTAACACCTGACGTAAACGCCGGTGCCGCGACGGATTTGTTAACCGTTTCGCGTGCGCTGCAGACTATCAACAACCAGCAACCCCACGACTATTGGCTGACCAACCGCGCCGACGGGCCGCGTTCGGTCGTCGTGTTGCATCGTGAGAACTCTTGCGCGGCAGGTCTAATCATTCACGAACACCCGCAGTCGCGCCTACCAACTCCGATTCAATGTGAATTGTTCGATAAACTTGTCGAAATCGCAACATCAGGAATCGCAAGCGGTTCGGTTCCCTTTCCTGGAAGCGAGGGGTTAGGGGAGGGATTGGTAGGAGCTTCATCAGCAAAGAAGCAAGACCATGTTAGCGCGACAGTCTTCAATCCCTCCCCTAACCCCTCCCTTCCAGGGAGGGGGATAAGAGGCGAAGCCCATCGCCTTGCATTTGTCTTTCCCGGTGCCGGCAACGCTTACATCGGCATGGGCCGCGGGCTGGCAACGGCATTTCCGCACGTCATGCAACGGCAGCACGCCGCCAATCAGCGCTTGCGTGACCAGTTCGCCGCAGATGCGTTTTGGGATCAAACGCGAGAGCCGAATCCGTGCGATGTACTCATGGGCCAAGTGAGCTTCGGCACGCTGGTTACAGATATTCTCGCGGAACTTGGCGTACACCCTGATGCGATCATCGGCAACAGCTTGGGCGTCTCGGCGAGCTTTTTCGCAATGCACGCGTGGACCGCCCGTGACGAGATGCTACGCCGACTTCAAGCGTCACCATTATTCCGTAGTGAATTGACCAGTTCATACGATGCCGTTCGTCGAGCATGGAATCTCGAAGATGAGGCATCAATCGATTGGCTGACCGGGATCATCGCCGCCTCGCCGAGTGATGTTCGGCAATACTTGCAAGAACATGTTTACCTCCTTGCCATCAATTCTCCGACCGAATGCGTAATCGGCGGTGATCGTTCGCAGGCCCATCACGCCGTCCAACAACTTGGTGTGACTTTTGTTCCACTTGATGGCGTCACGGTCGCACATTGCGACGTGGTTCGTGAGGTCGAACGGTCGTATCGCGAGTTGCATTTATTGCCGACGACACATCCCCAAGGCGTCGAATTCTATCATCCGGTGACTTGTGCCCCATTTGTGTTGACTCGCGAGTCGGCGGCAGACGCGGTTCTGGCTCAGGCACTCCACACGGTTGATTTCCCGGCATTGATTGAAGCGGCATACGGAGACGGCGTTCGCACCTTTGTAGAAATCGGTCCCGGCTCGTCGTGCACCCGAATGATTGGCCGGATTCTGGGTGACCGCCCGCACAACGCCATTGCCGCCACGGCACACGTTGACGGCGAAGTCTCGGGACTTGTTGAATGCGTGCGCCGCATAGCCGCAGACGGCCACGCGATAGACTTGTCGTCATTTGATATTCCAGTGGTCCAGTCTGGGGCCAAGTCGTTTTCAATTCCAGTGCGCTCCACGCCATTTGAACTTCGACAGCGACAAAAAACTGATGTATCCGTCGCGCCGACATCCGCATTCGCACGCGTGGCGGATGCCAACTACGCTATCGGTAGCGCTCATGCAGCATTCCTGGCATTCACGGCATCGGCGGATCGACAATGTGCAAACTTGCTTCAGTTGCAACAGCAACAAATGCAATCACTGACAAGTGGATCGTCGGAGAACGTGTTCTTTGATCGCCAACAATGCCTCGCCTTCGCCGTGGACCATGTCGGCCCTTTGCTCGGACAAGATTATGCGGAAGCCGATTCGTTTCCGACGCGGGTGCGCCTGCCCAATGAACCGCTGATGCTCGTCGATCGCATCGTCTCCGTTGAAGGCGAGCCGTTGTCGCTGACATATGGCCGAGTCGTGACGGAACACGATGTCACAGCTGACCGCTGGTATCTCGATCATGGTCGGATTCCAACATGCATTGCTGTCGAGGCCGGGCAGGCCGACTTGTTTCTCAGCGGCTACCTCGGCATCGATTTGCATACGCGCGGGCTGGCCGTCTACCGCCTGTTGGATGCCGTCGTCACATTTCATGCGTCGCTGCCCGTAACGGACTCAATCATTCGTTACGACATTCACATTGATCGCTTCTTTCGCCAGGGTGAAACGCACCTGTTTCGCTTTCGCTTCGAGGGCACCGTCGACGGCCAGCCATTGTTGACAATGACCGAAGGCTGCGCGGGCTTCTTCACCGAAGCGGAGTTAGCCGCCGGGCAGGGCGTGATACAAACTGCATTGGATCGGCAACCCAGCCCAAGATCATTGCCGGAAAATTGGGTCGAGTTGACATCAATCGACGATGTGGAATCGTATTCGGATCAACAGATCGACTGTCTGCGCA
>JANLTA010000014.1:0-6426 GCA_031362705.1 Gemmataceae bacterium
CGTCTTCATCGCCAACCCGCCCCTGAACGCACCGGCGCTCAATGAAGTCTTCATCAACGGCGGGCCGACCTTCAAAGGCAGCATCTTCCCCTTCGTGTTCATCTGCATCATGTGCGGCTCAATCTCGGGTTTTCACGCCCTCGTGGCATCGGGCACGACGCCAAAGATGATGGACAAGGAGACGCAAGTCCGCGCGGTCGGGTACGGTGCGATGCTCATCGAAGGCCTGGTCGGCGTGGTCGCCCTCATCGCGGCGGCATCACTGGATCCGAAAATCTACTATGAGATCAACGTCGATCAGCGGGCGGCGGCCAAGTGGCAACCGCAACTCGACAAGATGTATGTCGAACTTGGCAATGCCGACCTGACACATTTGCCGGTGGAACGCCGCGACCTCGGCCAAATCGAACAAAGCGTCGGCGGCGAAACCCTGCGTGGCCGGACGGGCGGTGCGGTGACGCTTGCGGTTGGGATGTCGTTCATACTCACCGACGCGGCCAAGTGGTTCATGGACCCAGCGAAAGTCAAAGACTACGTCCAGTACTGGTACCACTTCGCCATTATGTTCGAAGCACTGTTCATTCTCACGACCATCGACACCGGCACACGCGTCGCCCGGTTCCTGCTGCAGGAGGCGATGGGCAAACTGTCGCCGCGCTGGGGCAAGACCGATTGGCTACCGAGTTCCGTGGTTGCCACGCTGATCGTAACCGCTGGCTGGGGCATATTGGTCTATACCGGCTCCATCGACACCCTCTGGCCCATGTTCGGCATCGCCAACCAACTGCTCGCTGTATTGGCATTGGCGTTGGTGACGACCATGCTCGTCAACTCGGGCAAGGGCCGTTATGCCTGGGTCACGCTGTTCCCGATGCTGTTCGTGGCCACGACGACCTTGACCGCCGGTGCGCAAATGGTGGGCCTCCAATTTCCGCTTGTCATCGAAGATGGCCGGCAAAGGAATCTGCCCGGCCAAATCGTCAAAGGCTATCTTTGCATCGTCCTGACCGTAGCCGTAATCGCGACCGTGGTAACTCTGCTGCTGACGGCGATTGCGCGGTGGATCGCCGTTTGGCGGGGCGTAATTCCGGTCAACAGAGATCAAGATCAGAATTCGTAGATTATCCTTGCTTAGTGATGAAATTAGCTTCGAGGTCTCGTCATGTTTCGCGCACTCGCACTATTGTCGGTACTTGCTGCAACTGCAACGGCGGCTGATCCGCCGGTGGTTTCGCGGATTGGCTTTGGATCGTGTGCCAGCCAGGAGCGGCCGCAACCGATCTGGGACGCGGTGTTGGCGCAAAGCCCTGAGCTATTCATCATGCTCGGTGCGAACATTTATGCCGACACGGATAACCCGACGATCATCAAGCAGAAGTACGACCAATTGGCGGCTGTACCCGGCTTCCAACGCCTTCGCGCGGCGTGTCCGCTGCTGTCTGTATGGGATGGCCATGACTTCGTTGCCAACACCCCCGGCGTGGAAAACCCCAATCGGGACGCGGCCCAGAAGCTGTTCCTGGAGTTTTTCAAGGAATCGACCGATTCACCTCGCTGGAAACGGGCTGGGCTTTACTGTGGTGCCGTGTTCGGTCCTGAAGGCAAACGCGTGCAGGTAATCTTGTTGGACACGCGCTACCATCGCTCGGCGATGAAAAGCAAGGAGCGCGAATTCACTCCTGATAGCGATCCCTCGCGCACCTACCTCGGCGCTGAGCAATGGAAATGGTTGGAAGAACAACTGCGGATGCCCGCCGAGGTGCGGCTCATCGGGTCGAGCATTCAGATCGTTGCTGAAGAACATCCGTACGAAAAGTGGGCCAACTTACCCAAAGAGCGCGAGCGTTTGTACAACTTGCTGCGCGAAACCAAGGCGACTGGAGTGGTGTTTCTCAGCGGTGACCGACGCTTGGCTGAACTATCATTGGGCGATGCCGGACTGGGCTATCCAGTCTACGATCTGACGTCGAGCGGCCTGAACATGGGCAACAAACGCTGGAACGGCGTCGAGAAAAACAGCAAGCGTGTCATGACCATGACTTATGGCGATAACTTCGGCATGGTGCAGATTGACTGGGACAAACCCGATCCACAAATCCGCTTGCAGATTCGCAATGTGGACGGTGAATTGACGATCAATCAAAAGCTCGACTTATCCGTATTGAAGCCCGGCACGACCAAAGTCATTGCTGCCGCCCCGACGACGCCTGCCAGTCCGGACAAGCCGGTGACAGCCACCAATGCGATGACACCCGCCGAGGCTGCCAAGAAGGTGGGCGAAAAAGTCACTATCGAATTCAAGGTGGCCAACACGGGCAAAACGCGCGATGGTTCCCGCGTCTTTCTCAACTCCAGCACCGCCCGTGATGCGTCAAACTTCACAGTCGTGTTTGAAATGAAGAAGCTTGAAGATGCGTTCAAGAAAGCCGACATCGCCAACCCGGCTGATCATTACAAGAACAAGACCGTGCGCGTCACCGGCACCGTCGCCACCTTCCGCGACGCCCCGCAGATCGTCGTGGACGATCTAAAGCAGGTGGAAGTGGTGAAGTAACTTCGTTCCGTCCTACGGCGCTTGCGTCAACTCAATTCGATGCCCATCGGGGTCTGCGATGACGCATCGTAAACCCCACGAACCTTCTTTCGGTTCGGAAATGAGGGTGCCGCCGTTGATTAAGGCAATTGCGCACGCTGCGCGAACATCATTGACGCGAAACCCGATTCTAATGTCCGATCGATCACGACCTTCCAGCGCGGGGTAGAGCTCCAAAATCACGTCGCCAATAAAGGCTGACAGGTGTTTTGGACCCGAACCATGTTGCTCTTCCGTGAATTGAAGTCCCACCGCCGAATAAAAAGTACTGGCTCGATTCAAATCGACCGTGCGAAGGACGACTAGGTTGAGCAATACTGATTGCTCGACACATCTTGATGCCATTGACGCACTTCCGACAAGTGACTCCGCCCGCGGATGGTTCACGTTTCGTAATCATCCATCCGTCTTCGGCGTCGCGGCCGGTTCCGCCGGCGGTGTCGGTTCCTTCTTCATCCGCGGCAACAACTCATCCCGATTGGCGAGCCGCATGGCGATGACGGCCATCGTTTGCGCGCCCTGCACCAAATCCGGTTCGCGAGCTTTGTCAAACGTGTCGCTTTGTGAGTGGTGCGTTAGCCGGTACTCGGCGGGATCCTGGCGGAACATGAAACCAGGGACTTTGCCGGCCTCGAATGATTGATGATCGCTGCCGCCCATGGAATCGGCACTGATGTTGGTGACGCCGAGTTCCTTGAGCGAGGCGAGTTCCGCCTCCATCAGTGGCTTCAGCAACTCGCGGCCCATCAGCGATAAGCCGACGATGCGGCCGGTGCCGGTGTCGTGTACCACGGCGGCACTAGTCTTGGGTAACTCGGCTTCGTGGCGTTTCACGTATGCTTTGGAACCGTGCAACCCCTGTTCCTCGCCGCTGAATAATGCAAAACGGATCGTGCGTTTCGGAGTCACGCCGCACTTCGCCAGCAGGCGGGCAGTTTCCAACACGACGCAGGTGCCGGTGCCGTTGTCGGTGGTGCCCTGGCCGAGATCCCATGAATCAATGTGAGCGCCAACGACAACAAACTCATCGGGCTTATCGCTGCCACGGATTTCGCCGACGGTGTTGTACACGGCCAGCGGCCCAGGCACGAATGTGTTCGTGATCTCGACTTCAATGCGTGTAACGGCCGGCGACGGTCGGGTCGCCAGTCGGTGAAGCATCGCATAATGATCGTGCGTGACGAACAACGTGGGTAACGGATCGGAGGCAGCCACACGGTCGTTGCCACGCCAGCCGCCGGACATGTTCAACAAACCATGCGGTTTGGCCGCATCCGATAGCAGCACGGCCACGCCTTCCTTCTTCAGAAACTCAGACACTTCTCGGTTGAAGCGCATCGACTCGGCGGAAAAGCGATTGTTAAAGCCACCGCCGCCCGCTTTACCTTTCTCGCGTGACACTGCTTTGTCTTTTTCCGCGGGTGCCACTTTGTCTTTCTCGCCGTCGGCAGGTGGCGCTGGGCGACGCGCGCCGCCACCAAAGATGTCCATGCTCTCGGTGATCGGGCGAATCTCCGAAGGCGGCCGCCGCAGGACGATGGCGTTCTTCAATTTGCCCTCGTACTGTTGCAAGTCTTCGGGTGTTTTGGCATTGATGACGACTACATCGCCAGTGATCTTGCCATTCGTGCCGGGCGACCAGCCCATTGCAGCGACCGTCAGCGATTTCCCCGTGTTCGGTTCGATTAACCTTGCGGTGGCTGTGCCGCGTTCCCAACCCACCGGCAACTCCCACGGCTCCAACTGCACATTGGACAAACCATAACTAATCATCCGCTCGGCCGCCCAATCGTTCGCCCGTTTGAGATTCGCCGACCCGGTGAGTCGTGGTCCAATCACGTCGCTGAGGTGGGCCAGGTTGGTCATGATCTCCGAGCCTTCTTTGGCATCGTTGATCAGCTTCTGATCCAGCACCGTCGCCACTGCGGCTTCCGGCCGATCCTGGGCCACGCCAAACGGCCCGTGAATGGCCACGGCCAAAGCGATACCGACGCAGCCGACGGCAAGCAGGCGCGGAAGTTTGTTGATGCGATTTGGCAGTTGCATGTTCTGTCACTCCGGCAAATGAAGAGTCGTGCGCTGACGATGCCATTCATTGATTACGCTGAATTAAGGGAAACGGCTACGGTTTCGCTTCAATCTGTACTCGTTTCAATTGCTCGATCAAGTCGAGACTTCGCGCCGCATCCTCAAGATAGGCCAAGTCCAGATTCGGCAATTGCACCTCATAAACGCGCACGCAATCGAAATGTTGCTTCTCACTACCGCCGCACAGTCGCGACCATTCCAACTTGGAAAGGATCGTATCCTCGGCCGAAGTAACCATAAGCGGCACGCCATCAAACATCCGCCGTTGCCGTCGCGCAAAACGTGTTTTGTCGTGTCCGGCTCGCTTCAAAATCCAAAAGTCAACTTTGTCATCGTCGGCCGGCACGATCAAGTTGAACATCGATTCATCACGTATCGCCGACCGGACAGCGCCTTCATCCAGGTAATATGTGGGTGGTGAAAATGCTTCGACGAGCGGCGTGACCTTGCCCGGCGACATTTGGACGACGATGTCGATATCATGGGTCGCGCGAATGTGGCCGTGTACACCCGCAGCTATCGAGCCGGTCAGCATGTAGGCGATTTCAAGCCGATCAAGCTCGCAGGCAACCTTCTTCAATAGTTCTGGTTGTGACATTGTGCGAGCCTTCTCGACACGAGCTTGCGAAACTCACCCGGTGGCAGTTCTGGAAACGATTGACGCAGGCCCTGCACGAACAATGATCGTGAAAACGCCGATAACTCAAACACCTTGTTCAATCGCTGCTCTGCCGACATTGCACGCAGGGAATTCAGCGACAACTGATGATTCGGTCTGGGTTTCGTTTCCATCACTTTTCCAGATCCAGTCGCTGCCGAATCCAGTTGCGGAATTGACGGGCCATGTCAATGTCGTCGTTTTCCAGTCCGATGATGAGAAACCGCGCGAGCTCATCAAGCGGTAGCATTGGGAATGAACGGCTGCTTGACTTGGTTTCATACCGGCCGGCGGCGTTGCGTTGATAAACCGTGACCGTTTCATCTTTCAGCCGCCAGAGTTCCGGCACGCCGAGCTGCTCATAGATCGCGACACGATCAAGCGAACTGTAAGAAACGTCAATTTCAATCGCCAGGTCCGGTGGCGGATCAATGGCAAGATCGATTCGGCGTTTGCCGCGAACACGGCCCAGGTTGTCATGGTAATAACAAAGGTCCGGTTCAAGACCTTTGTTCAACACATCGCGCTTGTAGGTCGTCGAGCCGAACCCGGCGATGGATCGCGCTGTTTCTTCGGCCAAAACCTGGATGAGAATACCGAGCAATACCTTGAGCCGTTCGTGTTCCGACGAGAGGACCATGATTTCCAGGCTCCCGGAATCGTAGGCCATCCGCAGATTAGGCCGGTCGCCAAGGGCAACGCCGATGGCTTCATAGCTCGACCAATCAATGTCTTCCAGCAACAGGCACTGGCCAACAGCGATCGGCGGCACCATACTTGCCGGCCGAAGTGGCGCTGGTTTTTCTTTCAATAGCGCGGTCATAGTCGCACTCTTCTTGATCCCGGAGGGGTCGTAGCCAATAGCCGGTGGTTGAGCGCAGCGATACCACCGGTGACAGTGGCGAAAAAGGATCTCGACCCCGGAGGGGTCATAGCAATTGCTGCGACCCCTCCGGGGTCGTGGGGCGACGGCAACGATGTTCCCCGGGTGCGCGAAACGCGACCCGGGGAACATCTGCGACCCTTCCAGGGTCCAACCCTCGACCCTACTTGTCGTCCTTGGGCTTCGCGTCTTTCTTCTCTTCCT
>JANLTA010000047.1:0-3531 GCA_031362705.1 Gemmataceae bacterium
GATGCGATGCCGGTGCGGTATATGGTGTTGGATCGGGTGACGCCGGCGGCGTTTGATTATGCTTTTTATCCTTGCGATTTGTACTACAGCGACTTGGCCAAGCAGGATGGCAGCTTTGATGATTGGAATGCGCAGAAGGACGACTTCCACGGGCATTACTTCGGCGAAGTCCGCGGCGAGAAGAACAAGAACGACCCGATCAACTACGATCAGATCGACTATCGGCCTGACGTGGCCGTTGGTCGGTGGCCGGTCAGCACGGTGGACGAGCTGCGTATCGTGGTCGCCAAGTCGATTGCTTACGAGAACGCCATGCGCATGCATAAGCATCCCGGAGCGCGGCGGGCCGGAGTGTTTCATGTGGCCGGCTGGGTCGATGCCCGGAGCCGGATGGACAAGTTGGCCGACAGCCTATCGTCCGGCTGGCAGATTGATCGTCACTTTTTCACCGACAAGAATCCGAAGTATAAGACATCCGCACCGAACGAAGCCAATCTGATTGCTCTGCTCAATGCCGGCGCGGGCTTGATTGTTCATGCTGGGCACGGCACCGACATGTCGTGGGAAGGTTGCTTTTCCGTGGGCAGCCTCGCCAAAGTCAAGAACGCGCATCAATTGCCCGTGATGCTGTCAGCCGGTTGCAGCACGGCCTACTTCGCGCCGCTAGCACCGTACGGCAAATATGTCGATACCCACGGCAAGGAACACACGGGTAGCGATAAGGGTGAGGTGTTCAAATCGCCACCGCCACCGCCGGCTCCATACCAATCGGGCCAATTCAATCCCACGGGCCTCGGCGAACAACTCCTGAAGCGCGGCTCCGACGGCGCGGTAGCCTACATCGGCTGCAACACCGGCAGCCAACCCTGCGGGCTGATGCTGGCCGAAGGCTTCGTGATTGCGCTGGCCAAGTCCGAGCACCCGCGCGTCGGCGATTGCTGGGCCAGCGCGATCAGCTACTACTACGACAAAGAAAACCTGGCCAACCTGAAACCAAACAACGACTGGTACCCGCCCAGCATCTTCTTCCAAGGCATGAAGTTCATGCTGTTTGGGGATCCCACGTTGGAGATGAGCGGGGTGCCGTAGGATGAAGCAATGCTCGTGTCTACCAACGAACCGATCATCATAGTTTCCGGTTTGCCACGGTCCGGCACTTCATTGATGATGCAGGTGCTGCATGTCGGTGGAGTCCCGGTGTTGACCGACGACAGTCGGCCGCCGGATGTCAGCAACCCGCGTGGCTACTTTGAGTACGAGAAAGTGAAGTGGCTCGCCGCCAACAATGCGTGGCTGACGGAGGCACGCGGCAAAGCTCTCAAGGTCATCGCGCAACTCGTGCCTTTTTTGCCACGTGGCCTTCCGTATCAGGTCTTATTCATGCGGCGTGATCTACAGGAAGTGATCCAGTCGCAATCGACGATGATCCAAACGCTCGGCAAAGCGGCGGCCATTGACACTGTTGCGCTGGCTCAAGTCTTCGACCGCAATCTCAACACGGCCCTGGAGTTCATTCGTGGCCAGCCTCCATCAACGACAAATGAAACCGTCGATTATCAGGAGTTGATTGCCAGCCCAGCATCGGTGATTGATCGCGTCATTCGATTCCTGGGCCGGCCCAGCCTCGACCGACAAGCCATGATTGGCGTCATCGATGTCAAACTATACCGGTCTCGGTCGGTTGATTTTCCTCCATGATTTATGTGGTAGTATCACCGTTGTTATTGAGCACGAGTGCCGAATCATCTGCCCACTACAATGCCTGTTGGATCCCTCCGCATTTATATCGACGATTCAGCGCAAGTCATTATTCGGCAACTGGTAACGTCGCGGCCCATTTTGGCGTGTCAATCGCCCCATGTGCCGTGAAATGGTTGTTGCTCATTTCACCACATAATATATGACTGACGCGAAGGGCGGGATTCAGCTGCCTTTGAGAGACCCTGGGAAACGCAAATTATTTTGGCCAAAATGCTTGACATTGTCTTAGCGCACACTTAACCTGTCTGGAAGCAAAGCAGCAAAAGCGGAAACCACCACGACTCGCTGGTCCGTTTTCGCTGCAACCAGAGTCTACAACAGGAACATTCAATGATGACTGCAACTCGCAAATCACGGCTCTTTGGCAAGGCAGACCGGATTCTTGGTCGCACTGCAACTGCCGTCGCGGTAGCGGCGGGCGCTGGTGTCATTGGTTTCCCCCAATCGGCCCAAGCTCAGATCGTTTATAGCGGCGTGGTCAGCATTCCGATCCCGGTCAATGTTGATGGTGTATATATTAACGTGGTTACGAACCTGACGGGCACGACCGGTGGCACAACCGCTGGCTGGGATATCAACCCATACAGTGCGTCCACCCTCCAATGGTTCACTCCCTCGGCTACGACACACGGTGTCGTTTCGGGCTTCCCAGGCGGATCGAGTGCAACGCTCGTTGATAACCTGCCGTTGGCAACATTAGTTAGTGGTCTCAGCGCTTTCGGTTCTAACCAGGTCAGCGAAGCGACGGGTGCCACCGCGTTTCTCCTCAACAGTGACGACAACTATGTCGGCTTCCGATTCGTCAATGAAGGAGCAGGTGGAGCGACCAATTTTGGCTGGATGCGCATTCACCTCGGTGCAAGTTTCACCGACGCGGCCCGTGCCATCATCGGGTACGCCTATGACAACACCGGTGCAGGCATCCCGGTTGGGGCAGTCGCCGTGCCGGAGCCTTCTTCCATGGCGCTGATGTCGCTGGGTGCTGCTGGCCTTGCCGTGATTCGCCGTCGCCGCCTTGCCAAGGCTACCGCTGCGGTCTGATTCCGAACCAAAGTCATTTGAAATCCAAGCGGTTCATGCTGTTATCAGCGTGAACCGCTTTTTTTTGCATTGGAGACACGGCTGTGACCGAATCACGGTTGGCATCCAGAATCCTGCTCATCGGCTGGGATGCCGCCGATTGGAAGTTCATCAACCCATTGCTGGATGCCGGGTTGATGCCCAACCTGTCGCGATTGGTTGACGACGGTGTCATTGGCAATTTGGCCACGCTGCGACCTTGTCTATCCCCCATTCTCTGGACATCGATTGCCACGGGAAAGACCGCGGATAAACATGGCATCACGGGTTTTGTGGAACCAATCCCTGGCGGTGCCGGCGTCCGTTTGTCTTCAAGCAATTCGCGGACCACCAAAGCACTTTGGAACATACTCTCGCAGAAGCAATTGAAGAGCGTGGTCGTCAACTGGTACGCCAGCCATCCAGCCGAACCGATTCTGGGTACCTGTATCTCCAACCGCTTTTTTGAAGGGCTTCCCCGCGATCCGAGTCAACCCTGGGAGATTGTGCCCGGCAGCGTACACCCCGAGACATTGGGTCCGGTGGTTTCTGATCTCCGCATGCACCCGGCGGAGTTTGCCCGTCAGGATATTGCTCGCCTCATTCCGGAAATCGATCGGATCGATATCGCCACGGACAGTCGCCCCGTGAAACTGGTCGAAGCATTGGCGCGCACGGTTTCGGTTCACAGCGTGGCTACGCATCTGCTGG
>JANLTA010000073.1:0-15735 GCA_031362705.1 Gemmataceae bacterium
GCCCAATGTGAGCGCTTTCCTGCCGAAGGCCGCGTGCATATCAGCACGCTCACCGACGACTATTACTATTTCGACGAAGCTGCCCACACGCTGTCGGGCCGCCGAACCAAAAAGCGCTACCGCCTCGGCGACAAGGTGCGCATCGAAGTTGTCCGCGTGGACTTGCAACGACGACAGGTGGATTTCCGGGTCGCTCCCGACGCCAAACCGGCGAAGAAGCCGAAGCGTAAACAATCGTCAGGTTAGTTTTATGGGGCAAAGCGCAAAAACATTTCGCGCTGTGCCGATTGCCATGCTGCTTCAGATTCATCTGTCAATTGTCTGTGATTTGCTCGTTGTTCAGGCGACATCAGTAACTGCACATCGTCGATTAAGGCGAACAATCTTTCCAGCCGCTGACTCACGGTAAGATGCCGAAACCGTTCTACGTCGGCCGCAATCACATCAGCGTGACGGGGAAATTTGTATGGCCATTCCATCGTGCATGTCCCTTTCGTACCAAGGTCATCATATCACGCAAGCTGAATTGGAGGTGCAAAGAATTCGGCAATTGTTTACTATTATGCACGCAGGCTCGCCCTGTCGGAGGTACACCCGTGGCGAAGGCGCGCCGGCCGATCGTTGACTTTGGCGTTTACCTGGCAGTGCGGTTCGTAGTGACCGTGCTTCAGGCGCTCTCGCTGCGTTTGGGCAGCCAGCTGGCGACGTTGCTGGCTAGGCTGGCGATTCGTTTCGACCGGCGCCATCGCGAGGTCGCCAAGGAAAACTTGCGTGCCGCGTTTCCGAGCCGCTACCGCGATACTGAGTTGAATCAAATGGTGTTTCAGGTTTATCGCCACTTTCTCACAATGATCGTCGAGATCGCGCACTTGCCTCGTAAGCTGCACGTGACCAACTGGTGCAAATACATCGACCTCATCAACGGCGACAAAACGTTGCACGCACTCACCTGTGGCCGGCCGCTGATGATCGTCACCGGGCATTTCGGCAACTGGGAAATGGCCGGGTTCATGCTCGGGTTGCTCGGCTTCCGGACCTTTGCCGTGGCCCGCGAGTTGGACAACCCACGACTGGAGCGTTTCCTGAAACAGTTCCGCCAGAAGACCGGGCAGAAGATCCTCGCCAAGAAAGGCGACTTCGATCAGATGCAGGCACTGTTGGAAAACGGTGCCGTAATTGCCACTCTCGCAGACCAGGATGCAGGTCCGCGCGGGTTATTTGTGGATTACTTCGGCCGGCCTGCTAGTACTTTCAAGTCGATCGCATTGCTGTCAGTCGAGTTCAATGTCCCAATTCTTGTCATCGGCGTGCCCAAGGTTGGCGAACCGATGCAATATCAAGTCGAGGCGGCCGATCTGATTGATCCCGCTGACTTCGCCGATCAACGCGATCCCGTGCGTGCCATAACTCAGCGTTACACATCAGCCATTGAGGACATGGTTCGCCGTTACCCCGAGCAGTACTTCTGGCTTCATCGCCGGTGGAAACACCAGCCGCCCGTGCGCAAAGCGAAGGCGGCGTAGTTTCATGCTCGGTACTAATTTGAGGATCAATCGTGCTAACCGGCCCTGATGCCATCCTGATTCTGAAAACCGCAGTTGTCGCAGTAACGGTCGTCCTTGCGGCATCGATTGTCGCGCTGTTGCGGAAGAACTATCGACTTCACGGGCGCATCAACCTTGTGTTCATGATCCTCACATTGGCGGCCGTGTTCGGGTTGGAGTTTCTCATTCGTGTGCAGGATCCGAAGATGTTCGACTACTTCGACAGAATACCCGGCGCAAAAGAGCGGATGTTTTGGCATCTTTGTTTCTCGATTCCGTCCGCGGTGTTGCTTCCCATCATGTATTTCACCGGCAAGACGGGCCGACGCCGGACTCATTACGTGCTGGCGGCAGTCTTTTCGGTTTGCTGGATCGGCACATTTATCACTGGTGTTTTCTACTTGCCGCACCACCAGCCATGAGCAACTCATCGGCCGTCGACTATGCCAAGCTTCTTGAAGGAGCCGAGGCCGGCGTTGCGCAGCGCGATGTAGAGCGCACGCCCCCACCGCTGGCACGCATCATTGAAGCGCTGTTGTTCGCCGGCGATCAACCGTTGACATCCACCTCGGCAAGCGTCGCGATCCGTGGATTGACCGACGATCAATTCCGCGCGGCCATTGATGAACTCAGTCGCCAATATCGGCGGCAAGGCAGGCCTTATTCCATTCAATCACGGCCCGAAGGGTTCACACTGGCGCTGAAGGCGGGGTTTGCCAATGTGCGTCAACGGCTTACTGCCGGCCCACGCGAGGCCAAGCTTACAGTTCCAATGCTCGACGTGCTGGCAGTAGTAGCGTACAAGCAACCGGTGACGCGCAACGAAATCGACGCTTTGCGCGGTGCCGACTCCGTGGCTATCTTGCGGCAACTCGTCCGGCTAAGTCTAGTGGCCGTGCAGGATGCTATTCCGGGAACCACCGAACCGGCTTACAATACTACCACACGTTTCCTGGAGCTATTCGGACTTCGGACGTTGGATGATCTGCCTCAAACGGCGGATTTGCAGAAGATCTGAACGGGTTCCCCGGAGCATGTTCCACGACCTTGAATTGTGAAGATTTCGGCGTTATTGCTTGAAGTCCATTGACTGCCCATGACTTTTCGGGCATCCATTGCGCTTCCGATTTCTTAACTTTGTTCCGTCGGACTCTTCGCGGGGGGAGCGTCGAAGATGGCTTGGCGATTCGCTATTGCATTGGTCTTTCTTGTTCTTGCATTGCCAACAATGCGCGCCGCTGATGTGCCGTTGGCCACCAATTCGACGACGTATCAAGAATTGCTCCAGCGGCTTGAAGCGTCGGAAGCCCGCATTCGCCAACTGGAAGCAGTGTTGACCGCGCCCAACTTTGAAGTCGTCCATCCGCGTTTCCCCGGTTTGGCATCACTGTTAGAAACGGCGGATCCGGAAGTGGCGCAAGCACGATGGCAGACGCAAGACGCAGCGACCAAGGATGATGCCAAGAAGAAAGATGACGGCAAGGCAAAAGACGACAGCAAGAAACCTCCCGAACCGGAGAAACCAAAGAAGTGGTATGAGAAGTACACAGTGCGCGGCTACACGCAATTCCGCACCAACGAAGTGCTTTGGCACCAGGATGGCTCCGCGCCGCCGAACTACGTCACCGATCGTAGCGTCGGAGAGGCGCAGAACTTTTTGATTCGACGGGCACGCATCATCGTACAGGGCGACGTCTCCGATCACCTGGGTTTCTATTTTCAGCCGGATTTCGCCATTACAACGCCTGGAAGCCCCGACGGCACCTTTTTCACCCAACTTCGTGATCTTTACGGC
The DNA here is from genome assembly GCA_031362705.1 of Gemmataceae bacterium. Lineage (GTDB taxonomy): Bacteria > Planctomycetota > Planctomycetia > Gemmatales > Gemmataceae > JAIBBI01. The sequence goes on from JANLTA010000073.1 coordinate 3,340, forward strand.
GATGTATACGTTGATAAAGAGAAGGTTCACCGCTTTCGGGTCGGTCAGTCAAAAGTCCCATATGGGTGGGAAAACCTGCAATCCAGCTCCAACCGCATTCCGCTAGAACGAACTGATGCACTCAACTCTGCAACTCCCAACGAACGCGATCTCGGCGTCTTCTATTATTGGACCCCTGAATATGCGCAGAAATTCTACCGCGATGTGCTGGACAAGGGCATGAAAGGGTCCGGCAACTACGGCGTGTTTGGCTTCGGTGCCTACAACGGCCAAGGCGGTTCATTTACTGAACAAAACGAAAACCTGCATCTCGTGACCCGGCTGGCGTGCCCGATCCAGTTGGACAATTGCCAGCTCATTGAATTGGGGATTCAGGGATACACGGGGAAATACACCGTGCTGTCATCTCCCATTCGGGCAAACGGTCAGGGCGCGTCAATTCGGCCGGCCAACTCATTGGAAACGGGAAATCGCGCCGGCATCCGGGAAGAACGCATCGCAGGCACGTTTGTGCTGTACCCGCAGCCGTTCGGACTGCAGGCTGAGTGGAATGTTGGTCGTGGACCGGCCCTGAATGATGCACAAACGGCGGTCGAAGAATCGTCACTCACGGGCGGCTATGTGATGGCACTTTACAAATGCGATCACTGTTACGGCACGACGCTACCTTATGTCCGCTACAACTATTATCGTGGGGGCTACAAGAGTCAGCGCAACTCTCCATATGCCAAAGTGGATGAAGTGGAGTTTGGTGCCGAGTGGCAAATCATGCCAGCCTTCGAACTCACATGCGCCTACATGATCACTGACCGGACAAACACAACGGCCATTGATCGAGTGGGATCAGTTCCTTACGAACAATTCGTCGGCCATGTGCTTCGCGTACAGTTTCAAATCAACTATTGATGATGTGTTTCAAACGGAGTCACGACGATGTCACGCCAACAGCAGCACGGGCGTCGATTCAATCACCGGTTCGCGGAATTGCAAGGCGAAATACGCGGCTGCCAGCAATGATCCAATCGCAGGTAACGCCCACACGGCCGGCCACGCGACACCGTTGGGGCCGCGATAACCGTCAACTGCAATGCCGGCGATCCAATTGCCTGCGAATGCACCGACGCCGGATGTGCAAATCGCCAGCAATCCTTGGGCGCTAGCCCGCAAATCGCGCGGGGCATGCCTATCAATAAACAACATAGCCGCTACGAAGTAGAAGCCGAAGCATACACCCTGTAGCGGTATGCCCACGGCGATAAGCCACGGCACGCTGCCTACAGCATAAATCGCAAATCGTATGGCTGATGCTGCCAAGCCAATGAACAACGTGCGCTTCAAACCAATCCGCATGCGCATCCACGGCAACGCAAGGATACAGACGATCTCCGTTAACTGCCCGGTTGTCTGCCACGAAGCGGCGTGCTTCACGCCCAAGTCCACGAGATAGCGATTGAGATACGTGTTGTGAAAAGCCGTCACCAACGTGATGACAAACGATGTAATCACGAACACCCGAAAGCTGCGCTGGGCGAACATTTTGATCGCCGGCACGCCAAATAACTCGGCGAGCGACTTGCCAGCATGAGCAGGCGGGGTGTGCGGAAGTGTGAAGGCGTAGAGACTCAGTAATACCGATCCTGCAGCACCGTATAGCAGTGGCAATGCCGAGACGGACGGCAACATCATGCCGACGAACACGCCCGATGCCAACCAGCCGATTGTGCCAAATACTCGAACATGCCCGTACTGCCGCATCGTGTGCGGCAAATTGCGAAATGAAATGGCGTTGCTCAAGGTCAATGAGGGCATGTAGCAGACGGCATAAACCAGGAACAATACTACCATATGCCGAAATGACCTATCGATTCGATCACGAAACGCGGCGGTCAGTATGACACGGTCCAAGATCGGAAAGACGTCGGATTCGAGGTCAAGTCGTTGCCATTGATCTCTAAGTTGACGGTACTGCCTCCGCGACAAGTCTGCGCCGCTGTGGTCCGGTGTTAGTACGTCGGCGATGCCATCGCGAATATCCTGAATGAATGCCGACACGTCAAGTCGTTGCTCGGGAAAGTACTTCTTGAAGTAGTCCTGATAAACATGCGCTTTGAGATTCGTTTGTTCGCACTCTCGAATTATGAGTGAACGCATTTCCGATCGCGCATCAAGCACGGCCGAGAAAACAAAAACCAAAACCACTGCGCCGAGCAAATGCAGTACCGCGTAGAGCCGTTGACTCGCAAACCACCGATCTGCCAACAACCCCACTACAAACGGCGTGCCCATCGCTGCGATGGCAAATGTGGCAAACAACAATCCGACTTGTTGGCCCGACAGGCTCAATCCGCCTTCGTGCGGCGGGGCCATCAGAAAGGTCGGCAGCGTGACGCCCCAAACACCGAGGATGGCGTATTGCAGAAACATCATTACGGCTAAACGGCGACGCATACCGGACTTACTTGGCCAACTTGATACAGATCAACTCTTTTTCATCGCGCACGTACAACCTGCCGTCTGCGAGTGCCGGGTGTGCCCATGTCGGGCCGCAGATTATGGCACGGCATAACTCGCGGTATTCCTTGGCGTCAGGGTCGATCATCGCTAACTCACCGTTGTCGGAATGCATGAGTAGTTTGTTGTCGCCGGTGCGGACTAGGGCGGCGTGGTATTTGCCGACCTTTTCTTTTTTCCAAAGCAGCTTGCCCGTGGCGGTCTCGACGCAGCATAAGTCCGCTTGCGGTTTGCCGCTCATTACAGCCGCGATACTTCCGGTCACCATGTACACGTGGTCCTTGCCGACAGGCATTGGTGTCGAGAAATAACAGCACAGCGCCGAGTTTTTCCAGGCCTGTTCAACTGCCGGCTTGCCATCCTTATTCGTGAGTTTTAGCGCCATGCTGCCCAGCGTCACCGAACTGACAATTAGCAAGTCACCAACCTTGCACGGCGTCGCCGAACTTTCCTGCAGTACATCCTTGAACGGATGCCGCCAAAGTAATGATCCATCTTCGACCGCGAGAGCCACCACGCCGGCCGCAGTGAGCGTGATAACAGCACGTTGCCCGGCATGATCAATAACGATGGGCGCTGCATAGGACGCGGCATCGTCCTGGGCCTGCCAGACAACCTTGCCCGTCTTGCGGTCGAACGCGACCAGCGATGCGCCCTTGCCGCCAATGTGCGCGATGACAAGGTCGCCATCAATCAGCGGCGAGGCAGATACGCCGAAGCGGAGGTTGATTCCCATGTTGAATTGCTTGAGCGCATCAATGGACCACGGCTGCTTAGCATCGGCGCTAAACACACCGGCGATGCCGTAACTGATGACTTGTCCGTCGCCACCGATAGCAGGCGTAGCTCGTGGACCCGATCCGAATTGTCCCATATAAGGCACCCGCGCATGGATGAAGTCCTGTTCTTTCGCACCGGTACCTGCATCGTAAACCGTGACCCGCTCTTCCTCTTTGCCGGCGACGCGGTCATGCAAGTACACTTTCCCGCCGGCAACCACCGGTGAACTGTGCCCTTCGCCGACGGGAATTCGCCAGACTTCAGCGGGTGTGCCCGTCCACGGCGCGATGACTTCATTCGATGTGCCATCGCGATTGGGGCCAAGCCACTGCGGCCAATCGGCAGCAGCCACTGGAATTGTGATGAAGGCGAGAACGAAGATTGATCGCAGGTACTTCATGGTAAGTTCTCACGTTTCGTCACAGCTCAATCACTCACATGCAATGGCGATGATGCTCTCGCCGCTTGTGGTGTCGATGTCGCAGAAAAAGGAACACACTGTCACGCCGAGTGCCGATTCCACCGCGCCGATGAACGACTCCTGCGCCTGCCGCACCATCTTGCGGTACATTTGTTCGACCATGTCGCGGCCACCCGGGGTTGGGTCGCCGTGCAGCAGTCGCGACTCCGCGTCGGTCAGCATTCCCTTCGATCGTACGACGATGAGGTCGCCGATTCGCGTGATGTCGGTTTCGTTTGCGGTGCGTCCGAGGTAGAAACGCTCGAAGCGCTGGACGATGGGTCGCAGTGTGGCGTCGAGTTCGGAAGGCGCGGTCATTGGCAAGGCTCGCGGAGTGGTTGATCGCTATACATAGGTTATGAACATCGTCAGCGGAGCGTAACATGGCCAGTCCCAGGGTCGGCATCATCATGGGTTCCCGGTCGGATTGGGAGACGCTGCAACATGCGGCGGCGATCTTCGACCGGCTCGGCGTCAGCTATGAAGTGCGGGTGGTTTCCGCGCATCGCACGCCGGATTTGTTGTTCGAATATGCCAGCACGGCTGCCAGTCGCGGGCTTGCGGTCATCATTGCCGGTGCGGGAGGGGCGGCACACTTGCCGGGCATGGTCGCCGCGAAGACTCCGCTGCCGGTGCTGGGTGTGCCGGTGAAATCCGATGCGCTTAACGGATTGGATTCGTTGTTATCCATTGTGCAAATGCCGGCCGGGGTGCCCGTTGGCACGATGGCCATTGGCAAAGCTGGTGCGATCAATGCTGCGCTGATGGCGACTTCCATTCTCGGCGTGGCCGATCCGAGTGTGATGAAAACTGTTGAACGGTATCGGTCGGATCAGACCAACAGCGTTTTGCAGGACGGCGATCCGCGTGTCGAGGCCAGCCAATGATGATCGGCATCCTCGGCGGCGGGCAACTGGGCCGCATGATCGCGCTGGCCGGCGTACCGATGGGCATGAAGTTCCGTGTGCTTGATCCTGCGCCATCGCCGCCGGCCATCGTCGCCGCCGAGCATATCCTCGGCGAGTACGAGGATCATGCCGCGCTCGCGGATTTCGTCGCCGGCTTGGATGTCGTCACCTACGAGTTTGAGAACGTGCCTGTTGCCGCCGCGCGGTGGCTGGCCGAGCGAGTTCCCGTTTATCCACCGCCTGTGGCACTGGAAGCGGCGCAGGATCGGTTAACGGAAAAGACGTTCTTTCAACAACTGGATGTGCCGACGCCGAAGTTTCATGCAGTTGATTCTCGTGCTGATCTTGATGCGGCTGTTCGTGCCATTGGTTTGCCGGCTGTCGTAAAAACCCGGCGTTTCGGTTACGACGGCAAAGGGCAGATGGCGCTGCGAACAACTGGCGATGTTGAAACTGCCTGGGAGCGGATTGGCGGCCGGCCGTTGATCTATGAGCAACTTGTGCCGTTTGATCGGGAGTTATCGCTCATTGCCGCGCGTGGTGTTGATGGCCAGGTTGTCTATTATCCGCTGATCGAGAACGTGCATGTTGAAGGCATTCTGCGCCAGTCCATTGCTCCGGCGTCGGATCTGAGTCTACAGTCGTTGGCTGAGGATCATGTACGGCGGGCTCTGTTGCAACTTGAATATGTGGGTGTGTTGGCGGTGGAGTTCTTTCAGGTTGGCCAGCAGTTGCTGGTCAATGAAATGGCCCCGCGTGTTCACAATTCGGGTCACTGGACCATCGAGGGTGCGGCCACCAGTCAGTTTGCCAATCACGTTCGTGCCATCAGTGGCTTACCGCTCGGTGAAACGCGCACCCCGTGCGCTGCTGCGATGGTCAACGCGATCGGCTCGCTGCCTGATGCCGAAGCGATCATGCGGATTCCCGGCACGTCATTCCACGACTACGGCAAATCGCCGCGGCCCAATCGCAAGGTGGGCCACATCACCGTGACAGCGGCGACTCGTGAGGAACTGGAGGCGAGACTGCACGCGGTTCGGCTTTCATGCCACGCATGACCATCGCAATTGAGTTGTCAAAGAACACTCTCACTGGCGATAAGTCACCAGCCCCGCGGTCCCGATCCACAGACCACCAACTACTAACCACAAATCAACTCCCTCGCCCCCGATATCCGCCCGCGCGCACTCCCACGCGCTGGAAAGGCAAATGCCGCGGGCACTTGGGGATAATGGTCACGCTCGCTACGACCGCAGCGGCCGACCTTGTTGCCACACTCGAGGTGGGCGCGTGTGGCGCTTTGTTTGTGAGCCGAGCAGGTCGGCTCATTTGTCGCTGATGGCGAGGGGGTGGGAGGTGAGGTTGTTTACGCGACAGTGACGCCGGATCGTGTTGTCCCGCGGCATCGCCTTTCAACAGACACCAACTCATCCGGGGATTTCGTTGACTCCGTGTTGGAAAACCACCTCCGGCGTGGGTCTTCCAAGGTTGAATCAACTCGATCCACGGACCTCTCTGTCATGACGCCGATGAACGGACTGGATCCAAGCCCGCCACCCGCGTCAATTATCGGCTCCGGAGGCCGATGTACACAATTGTATACTGTTCCTCAGGGAAGGCAATCACAGTAGCAAGAAAATCCCAAAAATTGCAATTTGCAAGTCCAGTGGTCATTCCCAGGGCACATGGCCATGTCTCGAAATGTGATAGTCTCATCATGTTCCCACAATGCCGGGAAACATGGCACCCAAAAACAGCAACCGGCGGCCATGCCACCCGCCGCATGGCTATCGGGCGAGCGACGGACGAATGCATTGGATAACGTGGTAGGTGTCGGGTCGGTGGACGATGAATAGGCTACCCGCTCATCCCAACCTCGTCGGCGAACAACAGTCATAGGGTCCATCATGCGAAAACTCTTCGCCGAAATGTTCGGCACCTTTGCCCTCGTCTTTGCAGGCACCGGAGCCATTGTCATCAACGATGTGAGCGGCGGTACTGTGTCGCATGTGGGGATCGCATTCACGTTCGGCCTTGTTGTACTGGCCATGATCTACGCACTGGGTGAAGTGTCGGGCTGTCACTTGAATCCAGCCGTGACGCTCGGCTTTTTCCTGGCTCGCCGATTTGACCGCCGGCTGGTTGTGCCTTATGTCGTCTCCCAATGTGCTGGCGCACTTCTCGCTAGTCTCACACTTCGGTTGATGTTTCCATCTCACCCGACGCTCGGCGCAACCATGCCAGCCGGCCCCGCATTTCAGTCCTTCGTATTGGAGCTTATTTTGACACTCATCCTGATGTTCGTGATTCTCAGCGTTTCCACTGGCTCGAAGGAAAAGGGCGTCTTAGCTGGCGTGGCAGTCGGGTCGGTCATTGCACTGGAAGCCTTATTCGCTGGTCCGATCAGCGGCGCATCAATGAACCCCGCACGTTCGTTGGCCCCGGCGCTCGTGTCGCTTCGATTCGACAGTTTGTGGATTTACTTGACTGCCCCGATTCTCGGAGCCTGCGTGAGTGTCTTCGCCTGCCGTTGCGTGCAAGAACCTGGGTGCTGTTGCAATTCACTCACTAGCGAAGCGTGCCTATGAAAAAGATCGTATTCGTGTGCGTGGAAAACTCGAACCGCAGTCAAATGGCGGAAGCCTTCGCTCGCATTCACGGCGGCGATCGAGTCGAGGCATTCAGTGCCGGTTCTCGCCCATCAGGTCGAGTGAATCCGAAAGCGGTCGAGGCGATGAAGGAACTCGGCTATGACCTCACCATGCATTCATCGAAAGGACTCGACGACTTCAACGGAAATGACATCGACATTGCTGTAACAATGGGCTGCGGCGACGAATGCCCGTTGGTCCTGGCCAAACAACGGACAGACTGGAACATCCCCGACCCGAAGAACATGGCTCCGGAACAATTCCGGGAAGTGCGCGACCTGATTGAAACGAAAGTCAAGGAACTGATTCAATCGTTGTGAGGAGAGCGGTATGACACCCGTCGAAATGGTTGCGGCGGCGGCCTGTATCGCTTAGCATAAGCAAAGGCTCTCGCAAGTTTCAGCCTACGTTCGGGGGATAATCATGTCTCGCTTCACTCGAATTGGACTCGTATCGTTAGTCACCATCGCGGTCGGCGGGTTTTTCATCCATGCCGCGCAGGACAAAAAGCCGACGGCAGAGGCCGAGATCATCGTCATTAAACTCGATGAGGGAACGAAAAAAACCGATACGTTCAATGAAGATTACATCTCTACCCAATCGCAACTGCTCGCAAGCCAACTAGTCGCCCAAGTTGCGGTGAAACTGGGCAATCTCGACAAATTGGCTTCTCTGAAGGGCACAAACAGCGTCGACGAGGTGAGGTCGGCGATCAAAGTCGAGCATTCAAAGAACCTCAACAATCCGATATTGAAAGTCGGCATCGTTGGTTTGCCCAGTCAGGATGCCCTTGTCGTGCTGGACGCCGTGATCAATGCATATCAACAACATGTAAAAGAGGCCTACGCGAATTCAGGCCTCGAAGCGGTCAAGGATATTGTCAAGCAACTTTCGGATCTGCAAAAGAAAATAGAAGCGGATGATCAAGCGATCAATGATTTCTATAGGAACTCGCCTCACTTGATTACGAGGAGAACAGGCGGCATGACGCCTTTACAGACCAGCTCCTCCAAGTTGGCGCAAATGTTGCTTAGCTTAAGTCTCGACCATGCGCAGATGACGGCGACGTTGAACACATTGACGGAAGCTTCCAAACAACCAGGCACCGCGGAAGCTGTCAAGAATTGGGTCAAAGAAAAAGGTGGAAAAACTGAAAAAGGACCAAAGGATGCGACTGTAGATGAGTATCTCAGCGTCATGCGTCTTGAAGTTGTCGCGCTGGAGAATCGACGTGAATCGCTTCAGAGGGAACATACGAGTATGCTCGCCGACATTCGCGACTTGACGAAATCCGAAGCCCAGATCAAGAACCTCATGGAGAAACGGGCACGCCTCATAACCGATCACTCGAATTTGAATCGCTTACTCAAAGCAGTCGAGTTGCAAAATACTGTCATTCTCGTTCGCGTCATCACCAAGCCGCATTTCGTGGAGTAATGCGGCAGGGTGGGCGTCTTCCAACTGGTCAACAATCATGGGAGATAGCAAGGCACTGACAATGTCAAAACGCTCCAACTTGTTCCCCATCCTGATGCTGGTCGCCATCTTGGCTGGCGTAGCGCTGTTTCTGATAACGTTTTTACGGCCAAAGACATTCACCTCCTTGAGCACGATAAGAATCGTTGCCAAAAACCCTGCCATCGTAGTCGGCAGCGTTCCGGCTGGGCAAAGGCAACTCATAGGTAGCGAGGCCATCGCAATTGCGGCATCTCAGACTGAGCGAGTTAAGCAACGACTCAAGGAAGGCGGTTTCCGTACATTTTCCAATGCCAAAGAACCGAAGGACCTGGTCCAGCCACTAAGGCATTGCCTCATCGTATCGCATCAATCGAATCGACCCAATGACCTGTTCCTGTCGTTTCGCTGTCTTGATCCCGAGGAAGCCAAGTTGTTACTCGAATCCATTCTCGAAGCCTACAACGATTCCTTGCGCGATTTTGATCAGGACGCCAATGGTGGCTACAAGGTCTTGGGTCTGGAAAGACCGTGCAAAGGTATTCCGAGCTCGTGGTGGCCACTGTTCGGATATTGAATCTGCGTAGTGCGGCGGATGGCTTGTTTTTGGCTTTGCAAGAGCATGACGAGACCTGCGCTTTGCGCGGGTCTCACGACCCCGCACTCAACGGAAACTAGTGAGCGGCCAACACCTTTTTCGTTGTACAATGGATATCAACAGGGAATCCAGTATGAGCAATCTCTTGATTCACGTTCGCAGCGGGCAAGACAGTAAGCTCCACCTGGAGGTACCGGTCGGGACACCCAACGCGGAGTTCGAGGTTGAGGTGGCCGTCCGTCCTACGAGTCAACTTCCGAAGGCTTGGCCGCCGAACTATTTTGATTTGTTCGGTTCGATTTCCGACACAACTTTTGGGCGACCGCCTCAGGGCGAATGGCCCGCACCAGTGCAGTTGCCATGACTTATCTGCTGGACACAAACGCATGGGTGGCCGCATTGCGCGATCCAACGTCGTCAATGGCAAGTCGGTTTCAGACGATGCTGCCCGCCGACATTCGGAGTTGTTCGATTGTCGTGGCGGAGTTGTATCACGGATGCCTGAGAAGCGCCAAGCCGGACGAAAACCGTGCGGCCGTTGACGCGCTGTTAGCACCGTTTATCAGCCTCCCGTTTAATGATGTCGCCGCGAAACAATTTGCCCTGATTCGACATTTGCTGGAGTCTACGGGAGTGATGATCGGACCTTATGATGCGCAAATCGCTGCCATCGCGATTGCAAATAGTTGCACGCTAGTAACACACAACGTGGCCGAGTTTAATCGCGTGCCCGGTCTCACTGTCGTTGATTGGCAAATCTAATCTGGTGAATGACGGAAGGGTGGACCGGTGAGTCGGGAGTCTACGACCGCAATGCGGCACGCCGGCTGAAAAACAGTTAGTCGATCTGATTGCAAAGCCGCGACTGCGCTTCTTTCGGTCGTTACGGTTTGAACTTCTCAAACGACTTGCCATTAAATCGATAAGTGCCGTGGGCTTGCGTGCCGAGCCAGAGGACGCCCTGGTTGTCTTTGTAGATCGAAAAAATCCAGTGGGGTTTGCCGTCGCTGGTGACGGGATAATGAGTCATCGTCTTCCCGTCGTAGCGCCAAACGCTGCCGCCAAGAATCGCCATCCACATCGCGCCGTCGCTGCCCAGGGTGCTCGACATGAAGTAATCGTATTCCCCCTGTTTGCGCCCATTGGAATCGCCGATTCCCTTCTCTTTCTTGTACCACTGCGAGGCATCGCCTTGACCGACCGCGTCGCTGCGATCGATGGCGTAACGGTGCAGCGTATTGCTGTACCAGAACTTGCCAACTTTGTCCTCGATGATCGAGCGAGTGCCAAACGAACCGTTTCGCAATTCCTCCTCAGGAATCCAGGTAAAGGACTTTCCATCGTAGCGACAGGTGCCAAGGACGGCCGTGCCGAACCAGAGATTCCCCTTGCTGTCTTTGAAGATGGTGTAGGTGTCATACGGGCTGTATTTCGCATTGGGGAATTTGTCCCGCGGCAATGTCGCATCATCGCCGGCCTTGGTCTTGGGGAACGCTAAACGGTGCAACGATTTGCCATCATAGCGGTAAACCACACCAGAATCCTGGCCGCCGCTGAACCAAAGATCGTCCGGCTCTTTCTTCCATTCTCCGGCGGCTTTAGGTTCGAGTGTCGTGAAGGATCGTCCGTCGAATTTGCTGATGCCTGCATCCGTACTGAAGTAAATGTTCCCCGATTTGTCTTCCTGAATGCCCCCCATTTGGACGCCCGACAATCCGTCTTTGCTCGTAAACCGCGTGATGGTCTTGCCGTCGTAACGAAACGCGCCTTCGGTGCGGCTTCCGAACCAATGATGGCCGTTCTTGCCCTGGAAAACGTACCAGAGGTCTTTGGCCATTTCGGAAACCGTCTCGCCTTTGGCAGGCGTTGACTCTTGGTCGTTTGCGGCCTGCTGTACCGACTTTGCTGGTACCGGAGGCACGTCGGTTGCGGAGAGATTGGTAAAGGTCTTGCCGTCGTAGCGGCATGCGCCTGCGTCGGCACTGCCGAACCAGATATTGCCGGCCTTGTCTTCGAGCATGGCATAGACGGTCTTGGTGGTGAGGCCCTCCTTTTGCGTGAAGTGCTTGAAGGACTTGCCATCATAGCGGCTCGCGCCGCCGCCGCTGCCGTCGGGGAAGCGCCCGGGATGCCCCAGCCAGACGTTACCCGCCTGGTCGACGATCATCGAGCCGACAAAATCATCCAGTAGCCCTTCTTTGGAAGTGAAGGTCGTCAACGTCTTGCCGTCGTAACGGAAGGCTCCCTCCTGGCCGCCAAACCAGAGGTTCCCGGATCGGTCCACAGCCGTCGCACGGATATTTACAAACGATCTTCCAACCTGGTCGGCGAAATTGGCAAACGATTTACCGTCGTAGGAGCAAATGCCGCCCTGGGTGCCAAACCAGATTCGCCCCGAAGCTTCTTGAGTGATCGTGTAGACCGAGTTGTGGACCAGCCCATTCTTCGTGGTGAAGTTGGTCATCGCTTTACCGTCGTAACGACTGACGCCGTTTTCGGTGGCGAACCAGATATTGGCATCGCGATCTTCGAAGATCCACATCACGACGTTGTTGGCCAGGCCCTCTTTGGCCGTGAACTTCGTAAACGCTTTGCCGTCATAGCGAGATGCGCCGCCCGTAATGGAGCCGAACCAAAGTGCGCCCGATCGAGCTTCCGTTAACGAAAAAATGCGCGACTTTGCCAGCCCGACTTGTTCTGAAAAGTCAGTAAAGTTTTTACCGTCATAACGAATCGGCCCGCCAAACGTGGCGAACCAGATGTTCCCCGCGCGATCCTCCCGCATGTTGCGAATGATCACCTGAGGCATGTATTTGGTCGACGTGGCCTCAGTCGGTGTAAAGTACGGATCGCGTTTCGCCGGCTCGTCAACCGGATTGGAGATTGCAAACCACCCCGCGAGCAAGAAGGTGCAAATGTTGAAAAATGCGATAGGTGACATCTCTTCTCCGATCAAGTGTGAAGCGCCTTAAGTCTGGCGGTTGCGAGATCTGCAAGACGGAGACTAACATACATCGGAATGCCCTTTCA
>JANLTA010000189.1:0-2692 GCA_031362705.1 Gemmataceae bacterium
GGTGGCCGACCGTGGCATCGAAGCGAAAGCCGATGGAAGCGTAGCTGTCGAAGGCGTGCCCGCACTCCGTCTCGAAGTCGCCGACCTGGAAGATCCCATCGTGGTCGACGGTGAATTGATTTACGAAATCCGCGTGTTCAATCAGGGCAGCTGTCCATGCACCGGCATTCGCATCACCTGCGATGTGCCCGATGGCTTGACCGCGCTCGAAGCGACCGGCCCGACCAGTGGTCGCATCCAGGACAAGAAAATCGTGTTTGAGCCGCTGCTGAAGCTGGCGACCAAGGCCGATGCCGTCTACCGCGTGAAAGTCCGCGGCGACCAGCCGGCCGATTACCGATTCAAAGTGCAAATGAACTGCGAGCAACTGCGTCTTCCCGTGAACAAGGAAGAAAGCTCGCGCGTTTACAAGAACTAGAGCACGAAGTTCGGTTCGTAGCGGAATTCGCAAGATTTCCGACGTAGTCTGGAAGTTCGCGTCGCCCGGCGCTTGCTGAAGTCGCTTGCGGAATTCTGGCAAATTCCGTTACGACAATCTGCGATTTTGCTCTTGAGGGGAACGGGAGTGGCCGCTATAGCGGGCCGCTCAGATGAAGGGGGCCGCCCCGCGACAATCGAATGCTCGGCCAGACTCGCGATGGGGATTGCGAGATTGGCCACGGATCGCCTCGGCGATCCACGGGCAAGCGGTGCGCAGCGCGGGAGGGGGAGGATTCCGATGAGTCCACGGTTGAAGTCACCGCAAGTCAAAGTCCATATCCGCTGGATGATTCGCCGCGACATGGCGGAAGTCATTCGCACGGAGCAGGACAGCTTCGAGTTTTCATGGACCGAAGAGGACTTCCTCAAGTGCCTTCGTCAACGCAATTGCATCGGCATGGTGGCCGAGCATGAAGAGCGCGTTGTCGGCTTCATGATTTACGAATTGCACAAATCCAAGCTGCACGTGATGAACTTCGCCGTCCATCCGGACTATCGCCGCATCGGCGTCGGCAAGCAAATGATTGTCAAGCTCATCGGCAAGCTGTCAAGTCATCGTCGAACGAGAATCACACTGGCGGTGCGTGAAACCAACCTGGTTGCACAACAGTTCTTCCGAGCCGTGGATTTCCAGGCCACCAAAGTCATGCGCAAGTATTACGAGGACTCGGGCGAAGACGCTTTCCTGATGAACTTCCGCCTCTCAGGAGAATTGTGCGACGATTACGAGGGACCAGTGAATCGCATCGCGCAGTACGAACACTAGAAAAACCAACAACGGTCGCGCAGGTTTCCTGCGCGACTACGGCTTTGCAACGAAACAAGTTCCAGGTGGGGCAGGCCAATCCTTGCCCGTTTACCCGTCGACCTTCGTGTGTTTATTCCAGCCGGTGCAATAACCGGCCAAGTTGACTGATTTGCCATAACTTATTGCCGCTAATCTATTTACGCTTATGAGAAAAAATCGTTTCAGTCCATTTAATTCTTTTGGAGAGGGCACCCCCTTTCGCCTGGAACAAACGTCGACTTCAAATCTGGCTTCATCCGTGGCTTCGCTTCAATTCCTCGCGCCTACACCAATTGCAATGACCGCCCTGCTTCCCATTTCTTCCCGTCGCGAATCACTTCCCGATATAAGGTATCACGTTCAACCGGCACCCTGCCCGCTTCGACGATCAGCCGCTTGAGTTCCGGCACAGTCAGTTCCTGCGGCGACTCAGAGCCGGCGTCGTGATAAATCTTCTCGTGAACCACGGTGCCATCAATATCGTCGGCACCGTAATTCATCGCCAATTGCGCCGTCTTCACGCCGAGCATCACCCAATACGCCTTGATATGTGGGAAGTTGTCCAACATCAGGCGGGCAATTGCCACCATGCGCAGATCCATGATACCGCTGGGCTTGATGATGTGGCTTAATCCCGTGTTCTCCGGATGAAACGCCAACGGTATGAACGTTTGGAATCCGCCCGTGATGTCCTGCAACTCACGCAACCGAATCAGGTGATCGATGCGGTGCTCGGCCTTCTCGATGTGGCCATAGAGCATGGTCGCATTCGACTTCAACCCAAGTTCGTGAGCCTCGCGGTGAATGCGGAACCACGCCTCAGTGTCGGCTTTGTGTTCACAAATCTTGTCGCGGACATCCGGGTGAAAGATCTCGGCACCGCCGCCCGGCAAGCTGCCGAGTCCCGCCGCCTTAAATTCGGCGAGCAAGTCTTTTGTTGAACGCCCTGTCAGCCGTTGAAACCAATCCCACTCCACGGCCGTGTACGCCTTCAGATGCAACTGCGGGAAGCGGTCATGGATGATCTTCACAACATGCAAATACCACTCAAACGGCAACTGATGATGTAGCCCGCCGACAATGTGCAACTCCGTCGCGCCCTTGCGGTCGGTCTCCGCCGCCCGCTCCAGTATCTGCTCATCACTCATCACATAGCCGCGTTCCGACTTCAAGTCCGCCCGAAACGCGCAAAATGTACAACGATACACGCACACGTTGGTCGGATTCAGATGTTCGTTGACATTGAAATAGGTCTTGTTGCCATGCTTTCGCTCACGGACTAGGTTCGCCAACTCGCCGAGAAAAAAGAGGTCGGCGTCGTTTTCCAGAGCCAGCCCATCGTCAAACGATAGCCGCTCACCGGCGTGGACCTTGGCATGGATATCCTGCAACTTCACATTCATATCCTCGGCTCCCGTTCTTCCC
>JANLTA010000190.1:0-6400 GCA_031362705.1 Gemmataceae bacterium
CCTCCAAGGAACCCTTCATCGAAGCCCTGCGGCAGCACTTTTGGCAGCAAGAGCATCCAGGCGTTCCATTGTCGGAACAAATTGAACCAATGCTGCTCAACGATTGGCGTGACCTCGACGAATCAGAAGCGGATACCATTCAGGCAGACAACTCCGGCTGGTGCGTCCAAGAAAAGAAGGATGGCGTTCGTGCATTGCTGCACATCACAAAGGAAGGGATACGAATTACCGGCCGCACAGTTAGCGAAGTCACGTTTCGGCTGGCCGAATTCCAGGACAACTTGCCCCACCTAACGACAGGTTTAGAAAACTTGGTCGGAACCATCTTGGATGGCGAACTCGTTTGCCCCGCAAGTACGGTGGACACCGGCGATACGGTCACGGCGACCGCACTTCAAGCGGCGACCGCTATCCTCGCAGCTAGTCCTGAGAAGGCGACGTCCATTCAGAACGAGCATGCGGCCGAGCTTGAGTTTCACGCATTCGACTTGTTACGATATCTGGGCCAAGACGTGACCGGCAAGCCGTTGAGCGAACGGCTGGCAATCCTAGAAGCCGCCATTTCGCAGGTCAACAACAAAGTCGTTCGAATCGTATCAACCTACACGGCGGACAAATCCAAAGTCCACGAGGACGTTTTCCAGGCCGGCAATGAAGGAACCGTCTGGAAGAAACTGGATCAACCTTATCAAGCCGGAAAACGAGTCAAGCACTGGATCAAACGGAAACGTGGCATCGAAGTCGAGGCGTTCGTCACCGGCTTCAAGGCGGGAACGCCAAACCGTGGAAACTGCAATCTCGTTGGTGCAGTCGAGTTTTCAATTAACGATACGGTCCAGGGAACCCGACCCATTGCGTGGGTCAGCAACTGGGCCGACGAGAGTCGCCGACAACTATCGACCCAGCAGGACGGCATTCCGACTCTGAACTCGGAATTTCTCAATCGAAGGGCATGGATCAGAGGTCAAGACATCGCTGCCAAATCCCAACGGATTCGTCACGCGACGTTTGTTCGATGGATCTGAACGGCCTGAATGTTGGTTCGGAAGTGCACGAGCCCTCGGCCTCCACAGACCCCGAGTAGAACTTCTGGCAGTGATATCTTTCACACTCTTATCAATAGTCAACTCGTTAGCTCACTACGACTTCCTCAAGCCTGGGCCTAAAGTCCGGATGGAATACTGCCTTTTGATCGCCGCCATCGACCTTCATTATCAGGCAAGTCGCCAATTCTTTGTCAGCGTTACTCACGATGAAGAACCGCATCGGCCCGATGCCTTCCAGTGCTAGCTTTGCGTTTAGCCGTCTAATCAACTTTGTCAACTTCGGATAGGAGCCAAGAGATCGCAATTGTCGACCTGAAAGCGAGTTTGCATAAGTCAGCACCGCTGGCACCAAACGAGTCTGTCGATCGAATCCCAAGCTCTCACAGAAGTGGGTTTTCTGGGTTGAGACGAGCAATGTATAGGTGAATGCTTGAAGCACTGGCTTGAGAACGGATTCCGAAGACGCCGGTTGCTTTGCCTCAATGCACAGGCACACGCCCGGTTGGCTGCACACGAGATCGATGTCGCCAAACGCAGCGTCTTGAGTTCCCTTTAGCGGCACCTCGTAGTCGACGACCGTGCCAAGCAGTGGGA
Source organism: Gemmataceae bacterium (assembly GCA_031362705.1). GTDB lineage: Bacteria > Planctomycetota > Planctomycetia > Gemmatales > Gemmataceae > JAIBBI01. The sequence goes on from JANLTA010000190.1 coordinate 1,641, forward strand.
TTTCCCCGAGATTGAAGAATGCCCGAATCAACCGCTTCTCTGTGACCTGTCCGATGTCCGAGCACAGTTCGATCTGTCCTCGATGTTCCGACGCCTTGAACGACTGACCCCGGAGCCCCTCCGTCATGAGGCGAATATCGGGAAATGCAACCATGATCGCTTCCGCGATCCAAGGTAGATATGCATCCCCCGATGATCGTTCCCATTGATAGATGGCATACCAGTTCTTGGGCAAGCAATGCCACTCCGACTCCAATTCCAGTTGCGGGATCCCACGCGACATTCAACACCCTCGACCCCAGAGAACTGCGACATGCTGCCAAGAAGGAACGCCGGTCCAGGTAGCGACTCAGACCAACGATCGAGCCCAAATTGAACGGCACTGATCCGACCATTGTGGTTCACAGCACCGCCACTAGTGGGTCAGTGCAATGAACATGATGTGTAACAACTCACTGCGGAGCGATGGAGCTGTTCGGGGACTCAGCGACTTTGACCCACTCGTGACGCCGCGTCGTGATAGGGTCATGGGCTGCGGTGCCCTTGAATTCCGGCCTGGCTTGTCATGGCGGCAAAGAAACGCAAAGTCCCCGAGCAGCGACGAACCGATGCCGAGCGTCGGGCACGACAAAGCGAACGGCTCAGTCGGTTGTTTCGGGTCTTCCGCTGTATAATGGGTGCCGGCCGATGGGATGCCGAAGCCCTGGCTCGCGAACTCGAAGTTAGTCCGCGGACAATTCACCGATTAATGCAGACGCTTTCAATGGCAGGTGTGCCCTGGTACTTCTGCAAGGACAATCATTGTTATCGTGTGCGACCGGGGTTCAGATTTCCCGGAGTCGAGATCGGATCGAAGGATCGAACGATAGTCGATAATGGACTGATGGTAAACGCAAAACGCCTGCTAGAGGAGGTCGAGCGATTTGCCAAGTATCTTCAAACAGTCTGCACATCTGAAAACAACTCGCCATGAAATCGTTTTCACTATCCCGGGCCCCCTTCACAACTGACTGAATGACTTAACGGCGAACACGCCGTGTCCGCGTTCTGGCAGGTTGTGCGTGGGTGTTGGCGTTGACGCGTTGCTGCCTCTTTCGATTGGGATAAAGTTCATCAACGTGAATCGTAGCGGTCCGATCGACCGGCGGATCGAATTCGACCAGATCATCCAGAAGAAGGCCCGGCAATAAGCGGCGGAAGTACCGATACAAAGCTTCGACGTATGCCGTGTTCGTTACGGGTGCCCGGTTAAAGCTATTCAATGGAGCGAGCGTTCCGCGAGGGACGCCGATTGCAGTCGCCACGTCCTGAATGGTCAGCCCCGTTTCCGGCCGATGTTCTCGGTTATGCCGTTCGAGCAAGTCAGTAATCCGCAGCCGAAGCACGTTAAATCCTTCTCACAAAAAGTTGTGGGGAACAACTTGACATGCCGGGTCATGCCAGATATGATCAAGTTGTGGGGGACAACGTTGTTCCCAGCAACTGTCCTTAGGCAGTTTACCTGTTCTTTTTGCCATTGCAAGCCCCAGTAGGGGAGCTTTCGGAGCAATGCCAACAGCCAGCCCAACAACCCTAGCAACCACTGATGAGGAGAGCCAGCAGTGAACATCTCGATTTACGGGAGAGACGCATATCGGTTCATGCGTTTAAGAAAACGAACCGACATCCAGTCACTCAAATTCGACGCTTGGAAAGAGGCAGACGACGCTCTGAGCGAGTCTGGCATCTGTCGTGACGACGTGATCAACTTCGGTGACGATGAGGAAGTCACTTTGAACGGCATCGAAGTGGAAGATGGCGAGATCTGGCTCAATGTCGGCTTCGTGAGCAGTGAGTACGTCAAACTTTCAGATCTGAGATTTGAAGCGGAAGAAAAGCAAAGGATCCACGCTATCTTGGCGGAGATTCAGGTCGCAGCGGCGGCCGCCAAGAAGGCCAAGTCCAAACGTTCCTCCAAGGCCATCGCCTGACCAAGGTCATTAACATTTATTTTGACACCGCGAATGCGGTCCGCCTCGTGGCGAACCTCGGGCTCTGAAAAGGCGGGAGCCGACGAAAATCGCGGTGAGAAAATTGCTGGAGAGGATCATGGACCAACACATGTGTTCCCTGCATGTGCCATATTTCGGCCAGCCCTTTCACGTACCTCGGGTACCAAGGGCTGAGAAACATGGACATCGTCGATTTGCTTGCAGCGTCGTCATCGCTGAACGAACCCGCTAACACAGGGACCATCGCACCAGACAAGCCCACCGGACGCCAAGATGGTGGTCGTTTCCTTTCACCGAAGGACGCGGCAGCATACGCGTGCGTTTCGGTCAATCTAATCTACCATTGGTGCAATGAAAAGTTGCTGCCGCATTTCCGGCTTGGTGAGAACGGCCGTCGCGGAAAAATCGTGATCGACGTAAGCGACGTCGAACAATTCCTCGCGTCGCGAAAAGTTGGGGGGCAGCCCATGCAAGTGACACTGCCCCCCAAGGCCAAACCCATCAAGCCGAGGTTTCGCCATCTGAAACTTTAAGCAACTGATCCCGCAAGAAGTCGCTTTTTTCGCCGACGTGCTGGTAGACCTTAGTCAGCATGGTGGCATCGCAATGCCCAAGCCACTTAGAGACGGTGATGAGATCCTTGCCCGCTTCCACCATGCGAGTGGCAAAGCTGTGTCGAAAGGAAGTTAACGTGTATTTGACTCCCAACTTTTTCTTGATGCGACAGAACCGACAGTTGAATGTCTGGGCCGTCCACGGTTTGCCCTTGGCATTTCGGAAGATCGGACCTTGGGAATGCCGAGCGGCGAGGCGACGCACGATCTCTTCCGCTCGCCGGGTTAGCAGGATCACGCGTTCCCGCTTCTTGCCCTTGGCCAATTCGGCTGGTAGTGTCACACGTCCGCGATCCATCTGGCAGTGGGCCGCCTCTACCACCCGAACTTCTTGCACCCGGCATCCTGTCTCCCAGCAGAACTCTAATACGTCGCCAAAAGCGACATCCTTGACGGTTGCTCGTAGCCCATCGAATTCTTCTCGCCGCAAAAACTGCTCTCGTCGCTTAGCGGCTGGTCGGGATGCATCGCGAATCGGACTCTTCAAAATATGTCCCTGCTGTTCGGCCCATCGGAACGCCCGCTTGACCGCACCGACCGCACCATTTCGCTGGCTGGCCCCCCACCTCGGTTTCGAGTCGAGCCAGTCCTGTACATGGAATGGCTTGAGTTGTTCGACGGTCATCGTCTTGGGAGCGAGAAGCGAGTCGGTAAATGATTGGAGGTGTCGCTTATACCACTCGTACGTGCGGGGTGCCTTTTCGTCGGCGTCAACCCGCCGCTGTAGCCAGTCGAGATATCCCTCAATCACGCCGGCAACCAACTCTGACACGACCTCTGACGGTCGGGCCATCATCTCGCCGTACCGTTTCCATGCTTCGGCTTCATCGGGACCGAGGTTGTACTGGCGGCCGTTGAATTCGACCCTCCAGATTCCGCGTGCGGAAACAAAGAACGGTCTCGGCTGCTTTTTCTTCGACATTGTTGACCCTCCGGGGACACGGGTGTGCCGGAAGGCCACTCAACCTCCGGGTGAACTTGCAGGTTCCCCGGAGGTGTTTTCTCTGACGCGTCAGAGTTGCAGGCCGCGTCAGACGTTTTCGATTTGTCGTAAGTCCTTGTCAGTTCAGTGGACAGAGCCGGGATTGAACCGGCGACCTAGCGATTTTCAGTCGCTCGCTCTACCAGCTGAGCTATCTGTCCTCGTTCTCGAAATCTACAGCTTGGCGGACGTTCCGTCAACCAATCGCCCGGCCCAGGCTGATGCCGCGGAGGAAGATGCCGCTAACGGTTAGGCCCAGCGTCAGCCATACTAGTGCCTTCCAGTTTTCCGGGCGGAACGGGAAGGTGAACGTCCCGTTGGTCCACGGCTGCTTCGGCGGCGGAATCGGCCGACCACGCTCAGCGTACGCCATCTCCTCGGCCGACGGGTTGAGGATGGAGTCCGGTAACGCCGGCTGCGGCGGCGGCTTGTTCGCTGGGCCGTCGGCTAGCGCATACGGGTCGTCCGCACCTTCGTCGACCCAGATGCGTTTGAGTGATTGATGCACAGGCCCGGTATCGGGTTCGCTCTGAGTCGTGCCCCGCATCCCGTAAGCGCTCTCGGTTGCTCGACTCATTTTGCCTTCGGCCGTCGGTTTCGGCGGCGGGATCAAGATGCCGGGCGACTCAACGAATGTGTCTTTCTTGCGAATCTTCACCCAGCCGACCAGGTGAGCCAAACGACCATACAAACGGGCGGACGTCAGAATACCAACGGCCATGATGAATGCGCCGAATGGTGCCAGCGCCCACGAAAAGCGAAACATTGCAAACCAGCCAAGCCCGATGATGGCGTAAGCCACGGCAACGGCCGCGTAGTAGGCAATCAACCGGTCGGGTCGCTTGACTAGCCGGCGATACGCTTCGTGATGAACGACATGGATCAGCGTGCCGCCGATCTGCATCGACAGCATGAACAGCGGGAACAACAGGCCGACACCGACGGGGCCAATCAGCCACGACGCGACCTTTGGACCGGCAATGATCCGCCCAAACAGATGCGTAGGGCCGCCCGCACAGCAAGGCCCAACCGAGCCAGACCGCTTTGCCGAAGCGGTCGATCATCGGTTCTTCCGGCCATTTCACTTCGTCCTGGCCCGCGGATGTGCCGTCGGCAATGGCGAAGAAACAGTGGGCGATGTAAGCGAACGTGAAGCTGCCAGTGATGGCCAAA
>JANLTA010000199.1:0-16348 GCA_031362705.1 Gemmataceae bacterium
CTGGGCAACAACCCAGACCAACGCCAAGTAAAACCAACCGACCCGGGAGCCGTCGCCGCCCGGGACATCTGACCCACATCCATTCAGCGGACGCTTACGGGAGAGGGGATGGGGGTGAGGGGTTGACGCTTGCAGCGCGAAGGTGCAAACCCCTCACCCCTAACCCCTCTCCCCCAAGGGGCGAGGGGAACCGGAGGCCGTTGACGTAAACTTGATGCGTTTGCGGTTTAGTCCCCGAAGCCCAATGTGATGCGACAGCGATTTGTCAACCGCCATGATGCAAATGGATCGCGGACCGCTCAAAACAACTCGGATCAATCCGCGATCCAAAATCACAAAGTGGCGAACCGTGTACCCGACGGGCGGGGGCGCAGCCCGCCGAGGATGCGGAACGGCCGCTTAGACGTTGCCCCCGAAACGCATCCGAAACTGCAGGAAGTCATTGGACGAGACATAACCATCGCCATTAAAATCGAAGATCATATTTGTGCTGGCCAGCGACAACCGAAGCTGAATAAAGTCATTGGCCGCCACCGCGCCATCACCATCCGAATCACCGAACAGACGGAACAGGCGATTGGCGGGCGTGCCGATGAGAACATAGTCATCGCCGGGAATGGCGTCGGCGTTACCGTCGAGGGCGCTGATGAAATTAGAGACCTTGCTGCCAAGCACCGTGAGTGTGTAGCGGCCATCCATCAGCGAACCAAAATCGGTAGCTTCACCCACAAACCATAACGTCACGGTTGTCGTCGGCACGTTGCTGACTGTAGCCGACAACCGCACCTGCAAGCCATCACCTTGCCGGCGCAACTGAAACGCGCTATTGGGTATTGCCGGCAACGTCACAGCCGAATCAAAATTGACCGTGAGACTCGTGACCCGCGACCGCTGCGAGGATCCATCGTTGACTTTGACTGATGCAATGCGCGGCGGCTGGGCTTCATAGGCACCAATGTCCGGTGCCGTGCCGTATGTGCGAAGATAACCGCGCTGATCAGTGGTGATGCCGGCGATGGCGCTGCCGGCATTTATAGCTGGACTGCCCGGTAAGAGTGCGTGCGTGGGTGTGGGGCCGCCGTAGTTGGCGAGAGGTGCGAGCATAGGATCGAGCGGGTCGGCGAGAGTGCCGGTCAGATTGTTCAGGCCGGTCAACGTCATATTGCCCGTGTCCGCGACTCCGATGAGGTTGTTATCGCCAGCAATGTTGGTAGGCGCATTAAACGACATGTCTGGGCTATTTGAATTGAAGTTTCGAGCGATGATTGCACCTTGAATCATCATGGCTCCGTTAGTTGTAGCTCGAAACAGTCCACCGCCGAACACTGACGCGGAATTTGCGGTGACTGTGGAGTTGCGTATCGTCAATGATGCGTAATTACCTTTCGAATAGATGCCGCCTCCGTTTGAAGTCGCAGTATTGCCGGAGATCGTGCTGTTTTCGAATGTGCCCGTTGAGGACGACGTGAATGCACCACCTCCAGCCTTGGCAGAGTTCCCGTTGATCGTTGTCGTCGAAATAGTGACCACGTTATAGGCCGTGTAAAGTCCGCCTCCAAGCTGCACAGCCTGATTCCCGGTGATGGTGGAATCGGCAATTGTCACCGGACCGCGACTGTGTATTGCGCCACCATTCATTGCGCTATTCCCAATAAGCGCTGATTTAAAGAATGCAGCTCCATTAGTTGTCGAGAGGGCTCCGCCGCCTATCTTCGCAACATTGTCCCTAAAGACGCAGTAGTTCGCCGTTAACGAAGTTGCGTAGACTGCTCCGCCGTAGGCTGATGCCGTGTTGTTTTGAAATACGCAAGCTATTGCAATCACTGAAGCTGCATTGATTGCTCCACCATTGCCAAACGCGTTACCGGCAATTAGTGTCATCCCCGTTACGGTAATACTGCCGCCTGATAGCAATCGAGTCGTCCCATTACCGGACAACGTCAACCATTCGGAGCCGGGCCCGTTGATAATTACCGTGCCCGTCACGTTAAGTTGGCTTGCCAGTGCAATCGCCTTCGCAGTACCAAAGACACTTGGATCGAAATTAATTGTGTCGCTTGACGTGCCTTCCGCACTTGCAAATTGAATTGCCTCGCGGAGCGTAAACTGTCCTGGGCCGAGGTCTCCATCGGTTTGGTCACCAATCGAATCTACTGTGTATGTCCCGGGAATATTCACCAGAAACTTGCCGAGCCCCTGCGCCGGAATGCTCTTACCGGATGGATCAAGGACCTGCCCTGCCGCCAATACGGCGACATAGGTTCCAACGTCGAATTTGTCCCATGAGCCGCCCGGCGGAGCAAATTGGTAAGTCACTTTTGCTTGATTGCCGGATAACGTGACATTGGATACTGATACGACTCCAACGGGGTGCGGCCCGGCAACAATAATGTCCGATCCGTCCAGTGACGCAACTTCAATTCCAGTGGGTCCGTCGTACGTGACCGTAAAGGCGTATGCCGTTGCCCCATTTTTGGCCGTAGGAAAGGCTCCAACCTTGAAAACAAACGGTACAAGGACTGCACCTTCAACAGCACCGATATCCGCCAACCCGTTTGCAGACACGCGTGGCAGGCCGCGCTGGTCAAATGGAAGTGCAAGTGGATTGGCACCTTTGTCAATGGCGACACTGTTGTATCGTAGCGGCATGGTCAGAGTTGGGCCGCCGTAATCGCCCAGAGGAAGTAAGCCCGGATCGACGCGATTGTTAGTCGAACCGATCAAACTTGGATTATTAGTACCCTGAATGATGATGCCGCTAACAGCACCAAACAAATTGTTACTACCGATGATGGTTGTCGCATAAATATCTGGGCGATTGAAGAATCCGATATTGTTCGCAATGATTGAGCTATCGACCTGCGGAATGGAATACCCTGAATAAAAAAGTCCACCGGATCCAGTGCCTCCCGATGTATTTGAAGCGATAGTGCAGTTGCGAATCGTGATTGGGCCGTCGGAGAAAATGCCTCCGACGAACGACGATACATTGTTCGCAATAGTGCAATTTGTCAACGTTGCGGTTGAATTACCATAAAGATCAAGCCCGCCGGCCCCACCGACATAAACAGTGCCCGCGGAGTTGCCCGCCACTGTGCAGTTCGTCAGTGTGGCGACGGATTGGTAGATTTCCATGCCGCCGCCATAGCTGTTGGGCGCGGTGTTGTTAAGGATTGAACAGTCCGTGAGGTCGATGTGGCAGCCGCCAGCGTAGATGCCGCCGCCTTGAGCAATGCCGACGGCAGGGGCGACGTTGTTCGAAACAGTGCTCTTGTTCAACGTGACTGTCACATTACCCGATGCATATATCGCACCACCGGCATGAGAAGAAAAGTTAGTGCCAGGCCCTGAAGAATTCCGGTCCAGCGTGCAGTTGTTGATCGACAGTACGCCTTTCGTAAAGTAAATCGCCCCACCGCTTTCGGAGACCGTGCAGCCTTGGAGTTTGCAATTCACAAGTGTAAGCTGTGCTGCTGTTGAACCAAATTCACAATTAATCGCGCCTCCCTCGCCGATGGTGTTGCCCTTTGCAAGCGTCAGCCCTTGAAACGAAATCGTCGGCTGCCCTGACGGCACCAAATTGAATATCCGATTCGTCGCACTCGCCGTAGCCGCTCCATTGACTGTGACTGTGCCACTACCGTCGATCAACAGATCCTTGTTTTCGCTGATGGTCAACTGTCCCGTCGTCAGATTGATCGTCGTGACCGCCGGATCAAACGTGATCGTATCTGCTTCATTGTTTGTATTTGACGCGGCAATTGCAGCGCGGAGACTTCCGGCACCGCTATCTGCCGACGACGTGACAATGAATTGAGCCGGCGCAAGGCGACTCTCAAGCGACTGTACGAACAAATGCGCGCGCAGGCGCGCGCGCCAGCCACGATGGTGGCCAGCCCGGTTGCGGGTAGCGGACATGATAAGACCCCAGTTTCGATGACGTAGATGAGTAGAAGAAACGCCCGCTCGACCGATTGGCCGGGTGGCGCAGAATCGAACTGCCCACAAGGAGCAGGATAAGGCCAAGAATCGCAAATAGTGCCAACATGTACTCTCCGGGCCGGGCCGCGGGAGCCGCTCGGCAACCAAGTTGCCAAGCATTGATGATGGGCTGATGATAAACCGATGGGACGCCGAAGTCAAGCGGACGGTCTGCGTTTGGGTGGTATGTTTCCCGGCGGTAGTGGGTCAGTTTGGTTTTCTTCGTGCTTCCTTCGTGCCCTTTGTGTCTTTGTGGTTGGTCTTCAGAATTCACCACAAAGACGCAAAGGGCACAAAGGAAAACACAAAGAAGACGAATGCACTCATACTCGTCAATTTCTTGCGCCGCGGCAAGTTGACCCACTACCTTTCCCGGCTCTGCGCGAACATGGTGTGACTGGCACCTATAGAGACATGTCCATGTGCGCTGGTCATGCCCGCTCGACTTGCAAATGGCATAATGCAGGCTGTGGGATTTTTCTGCTACTAGGCTTGCTATTCCTAAGTCATAGTGTACAATTGTGTATGTCGGCCTCCGGAGCCGACGATTGACGCAAATGGCGGGCTTGGATCCAGTCAATTCATTGGCGTCATGACAGAGAGGTCGGTGGATCGAGTTGATTCAGCAGTTGAATGACCATGCGCCGGAATCGGTTGTCCATCTGTAAAGTCAACGAAATCCCCGGATGAGTTGGTGTCTGTTGAAAGGCGATGCCGCAGGACAACACGATCCGGCGTTACCGTCGCGTAAACAAACTCACCACCCACCCCCTCGCCATCAGCGACAAATGAGCCGACTCAACTGAGTCGGCTCAACAAGAAGTGCGCCACACACGCCCACCTCGAGTGTGGCAACAAGGTTGGCCGCTGCGGTCGTAGCGAGCATGACCATTACCCCAAGTGCCAGCGGCATTCGCCTTTCCAGCGCGTGGGAGTGCGCGCGGGCGGATATCGGGGGCGAGGGAGTTGATAGTGGTTAGTGGTCTGCGGATCGGGACCGACGGGCTGGTGGCTGATCACCAGCGAGAGTGTTCTTTGACAACTGAAACAGACTTACGCTTCAGTTACCGAAGCAAGGGAGGTCGCATCGGCGGAGGCACTGGCCCATGCCGCCGCCGATGAGCGACTTCCGCAAACAAAACGGCAATAACCTCGGCGCGCCCGCCAAATGGAATGAATGTGAAACGAAAGCGCGCCCCGGGCCGCGCGATCCGTGGGGGTGTGTGCCCCCTGCGCGCGGGACGCATCGCCGCTACTCTCCAAACAAATCCGGCCCGCGCACCGGCTTGCGTTTGCCTTCCGGCGGGTCCACTCGCTTGGGACGCGGCGGGATCTTTGGCCGCTTCGTGTTCAGGCGGTGATGGGATTCCAACTCTTCCAGCACCGAACGGGCACGGTCCAGCACCGGACTTGGCACGCCGGCTAACTTGGCGACGTGGATGCCGTAGCTTTTGGTGGCGCTACCGGCGGCGACGCGGTGCATGAACACGATGGAGCCGGCATCTTCCAATACTTGCACCGTGTAATTGCGCAACTGCGGCAGTGACTCCGATAACTGAGCAAGCTCGTGATAGTGCGTGGCGAAGAGCGTGCGGCAGCAGGCCACATCGTGCAGGTATTCGGTGATGGCCCAGGCCAAACTTACGCCGTCGTAAGTGCTGGTGCCGCGGCCGATCTCGTCAAGAATGACCAGACTGCGTGGCGTGGCATTGTTCAAAATGTTCGCGGCTTCCACCATCTCGACCATGAACGTGCTTTGTCCGCGACTCAGTTCATCCGATGCGCCGACACGTGTGAAGATGCGATCCGTCAGGCCGATGGTCGCCGACTTGGCCGGCACAAAGCTACCGGCTTGCGCCAATATGGTGAGCAGCGCCACCTGTCGAATGAAGATCGATTTGCCCGCCATGTTTGGGCCGGTGATGAGCCAGAAGCGGCCGGCATCGCTACCAAGGTCCACGTCATTGGGTACAAACGTCCCGGCGGGCAAAGTCTGATCCAGCACCGGATGCCGGCCCTGCACCACCCACATCGCCGCATCGTCACACATTGTCGGTCGAACGTAGCCGCGTGTCGCCGCCAGATCGGCCAACCCGGCCAACACATCCAGCGCAGCTAGTGCCTCTGCCGACGCTTGCAACTTGCTCGTGTCGGCGGCCGTGCGTTCACGCAGGCTCACAAACAGGTCGTACTCCAGCGCACGGATCTTCTCCTCCGCACCGAGGACTTTCTCCTCGTACTCCTTCAACTCCGGCGTAATGTAGCGCTCGGCGTTCTTCAGCGTCTGCTTGCGGATGTAATCATCCGGCACCTTTCCCGAATTGGCATGCGTAATCTCGATGTAATAACCAAAGACCTGGTTGTACCCGACCTTCAAGCTGGCAATCCCGCTACGGGCTACTTCCGCCGCCTGGTAACGCGCGATCCACCCTTTGCCATCGCGCGAAATCGTGCGCAGCTCATCCAACCGCGCATCATAGCCATCGCGAAGCAGCCCGCCTTCCTTCGCCGTCAGCGGCGGCTCCTCGACCAAACCGCGTTCCAACTCAGACCGCAACTCCGGGCATGGATCGATGTCGCGATCCAACTCGGAAATCAATTTCGACTTTCGCCCAACTAACGCTTGCTTAATACCAGGCAACAGCGCCAGCGTCCGGCCCACGGCCGCCAAGTCGCGCGGCGTGGCACGCCCCGTGCTGACACGCGCCGTCAATCGTTGCAAATCGGCCGCTTTGTCCAACATGGCACGCAGGTCTTCACGCCAACCATGATCGAGGGACAACTCTTCGACGCAATCATGTCGGGCGCCGATGTCCTCAGCTTTCGTAAGCGGTTGCAGCAACCAATCGTGAAGTAACCGTACTCCCATTGACGTGACTGTGCGATCAATGGAATGCAGCAGCGACCCTTCGCGGCCACCATCACGCATGTTCTTCGTCAGTTCCAAACTGCGCCGCGTGACTTCATCGAGAATCAGATAATGTTCCGGCACGTACGGCCGCGGCGGCTGCAAGTGCCCAAGACTCGATTTGAGCGTCTCATTGAGATAAGTCATCAGCGCACCGGCCGCTACGAGGCCGGGCTGTTCGTCATTGAACCCCAACCCGGCCGCGGTCGCTAAACCAAAATGCGTGAACAGCTCTTTGCGCGCGGTAACAGGATCGAACGTCCAATCGGGCCGCGACGACAACACACCGGGGTCCGCCCCGCGTGCCAGATCGGTAAACGTCGGCATCGCGCTTTCTGCGCACAAGCACTCCGCCGGCGCGAGCCGGGCCAGGTCATCGCCAACTCGTTCCAGTGGCACATCGGCCGCCCGGAACGAACCGGCCGAAAGATCCGCCCATGCCAGCCCGACCACATCACCATCGCGATAAACAGCGGCTAAATAATTGGGTGTTGAAGGATCAAGCAATTCATCTTCGGTAACTGTGCCCGGTGTAACCACACGGGTGACATCCCGTTTGACCAAACCTTTGGCCAGTGCCGCATCTTCAACTTGATCGCACACGGCCACGCGATGACCGTTCTGCAGCAGCTTGCGCAAATAGCCTTCAAGCTGATGGTGCGGAAACCCCGCCATCGGGATTTGCTTGTCGCGACTCGTCAGCGTCAGACCGACCTCTTTGGCGGTCAACACGGCATCGTCGCCGAACAACTCAAAAAAATCGCCCATGCGAAAGAGCAGCAACATACCGGGGTGCCGCTCCTTGGCGTCCCGGTACTGCTTCATCATCGGCGTTTCATCGGCCATGCAGCGAAGTTCATTGGTGGCTGGATTGCAGAGTTGACTAGTCTACGAGCCACCCAATGCCGCTCCCACAAGTCATCAAATGCTGCCGCCAAACCGCAACTTGTACTGGATGAAGTCGCTGGCGGCCACCGCACCATCGTTGTCAAAATCGAAGATGACACTTGGTCCACCCAGGGCCAGCCGGAATTGGATAAAGTCACCTGCCGCCACCGTGCCATCGCCATCGGCGTCGCCGAAGAAGCGAAAGATGCCGTTGGCGGGTGAGCCGAGCAACATGTAATTATCGCCAGAGATGCCGTCGTTATTGCCGTCGAAGCCGTTGCCGGTGAACTGGCCCGCAACGATAGTCAGCGTATATCGGCCATCGGCCAACGAACCACCCAAATTAACCGAGCCGCCGGTGAAGGTCAGCGTGACCACGGTGCCAGTCAGATCAATGGCCGCTGAAAGCGTTGCCGGGTTGCCGGTCTTTTGATTGACCAGCGAAAACGCTGCCGCGGGGCTGCCGGCGAAAGTAACTTTGGAATCGAATGTGACTTGCAGCGAAGTAACCATCGATCGTTGCGCCGAGCCATCGTTGATTTGGACCTTCGAGATACTCGGTACTGGATTCGGTGACCGAAAGCGTTGACCGAAAATACCGACGCTGCTGAGATCCTGATCGTAACTCATCCACGTGACGAAGGTGTCGCCGTCGGCATCCACGGCCACCGACGGGTACCGCTGATGGTTGACGGTATAAGTGTTGAGCTGAAACTCGGTGCCGACTTTCAATCCTGCTGCGTCATATCGCTGAGCATAGCTGCCATAACTGCTGCCGTCTTGATGGTTGCTGTGCCACATGACAATGGCATCGCCGTCGGCGTCCATGGCCACGAATGGGTTGGCCTGAAAATTCGTCGTGTAGGTATTGACCTGAAACTCCCCGCCGGCTTTGCCCCCCGCTGGGTTGTAGCGTTGGCCGTAGATCCCATACATATCGCCGTCTTGGAAGGCGCTTTGCCAAATGACAACGGCGTCGCCGTCGGCGTCCACGGCTACTGATGGGTTCCTTTGGCCGCCGGTCGTGTGCGTGTTGACAAGAAACTCGCCACCGACTTTCAGTCCCGCGGAGTTGTATCGCTGGCCATAAATACCCAGGACGCTTCCATCTTGCAGGCTTTCCCAGGTGACGAAGGCGTCACCGTCCGCGTCCACGGCCACCGATGAGGATCGCTGCGGGCCAGTCACATAGGTGCTGATCTGAAACTCCCCGCCGACCTTCATCCCCGCCGCATCAAAGCGCTGGCCGTAAACGCCGTAATGGTCACCGTCTTGAAAGTAACTCTGCCAGGTCACGAAGGCGTCGCCGTCGTCGTCCATGGCGACTGCGGATTGCGCCTGAACGCTGACTGCGTAAGTGCTGATCTTAAATTCCGTCCCGACTTTCATTCCCGCTGAGTTGAATCGCTGGCCGTACACACCATAGACGCTGCCGGCACCGTATGTGTGCCACGTCACGAAGGCATCGCCGTCGGCGTCCATGGCGACTGATGGATAACGTTGGGCACCGATCGTGACGGTGTTGATCTGAAATTCTCCGCCGACCTTTACCCCAGCGGCATTGAAGCGCTGGCCGTAGATGCCGTAGCTGTTGCCGTCCTGGGCCAGACTCTCCCAGGCGACGAAGGTGTCACCGTTCGAGTCAACCGCCACCGACGGAAATCCTTGATAGCCGGAGGTGTGGGTGTTGACGGCCAAATCTTTGCTGCTCACCACGATGTCGTCAATGCCCACCCATTCATCGTTGCCGACGGCGTTGGCGGTGATCATGCGGACCTGAATAAGTGGCTGATTTTCAACCGCACTGGGCAACAAAGTCGTGAACGGCGTCAAAGTGCTGGCGAGATTTGGACCGGCGGTTACGTCACTGGCGAAGCCACTGGGCACGTTGACAAAGTTGCCGACGTTGCCGATGCGATATTGCAAGGCGATCGACTGAACGGCGTTGTCCGCCGTCCCATCAATATCACGCAGGTTGTACGAAATCGTGATGTTCGCTCGGCCCGTCGTGTTGAGGTAAACGACCAGGTTCGGCGCGTCTGCCGTGCTATCACCCTGAAGTGCGATCACCGGATTTGCCAAGCCGTCGAATTCCGCCACGCCGCCTGTGGTGAGAGTCGTGTTGCTGCCTTGGCTGGCAATGACGTCGATGGTTGAATACGGCGCAAGAATGGTCTGCGGATCAGTGCCTTCGCCCAACGTGTCGTCACCTAAGAACCCCACGACACTTGGGACCCCGGACCAATCGTCGTTCGCGCTGATGACGGAGGCGTCATTCCAGTTCTGATAGAAATTGCTGACGGCAAGGTTATGAGGAGCAGTATCGGGTGTGACTCGGTCTTCCAGTTGGACCAGCCGCATCAGGTGCCGTCGGTGCATGTGCCGCGCGCGGCGGCCGAACCAACAGAACATGCGCGATGACATGATACGACCTCTTGAAGACGAATTGAAACTGCTGTCTATGCCTTAAATCGACCCGCCGAACCTCAGGCGAAATTGGATAAAGTCGCTGGCGGCGACGGCACCATCGTTGTCGTAGTCGAAGCCGAAATTCGTGCCGCCCAGCGCGAGGCGGAACTGAATGAAATCGTTAGCGGCGACGGTGCCATCGCCATCAATGTCGCCAAAGATGCGGAAAAGTCTCGACGTGTCCACTGCCGCTGATGCGGCCGGTTCATCGAACATGAAATCGTCGCCGCCGGTGCCGTTGCCATCACCGTCCAGCCCGGACGCGAACTGACCGGCCAGCGCGTGAAGGGCATACCGGCCATCAGCCAACGAAAAGTTGTCAACGGTTCCACCGATGAAGGTCAGGGTCACGACAGTGCCCGGGCCGGTGTTGTCCACCGACGCGGCGAGTGTGACGGTTCCGCCGCCCACCCGATTCAGCGTGAACGCCGCCGCCGCATTGACATCGCTGCCAACGAACGACACTTTGGAATCAAACGTGATGGCCACGTCGGTGACGCGCGACCGCTGCGCCTTGTCGGCGGCTGTCGCCAATTTCGAGTTAATCGAAACGCCACCCGGAATGACTTTGGCGGGCGATTGTTGCACTTCGAACGCGCCGATGTCCACCGCGCCGTTCACATTTCGCGCGAAGCCGGTGCCGCGCTGGTCCAACAGAAGACCCGACGAATTGATTCCTGCGTTGATCGCGGGGCTGCCGGGCAACAGCGCATGAGTCTTGGTCGGGCCACCGTTGTCGGCGAGGGGGCCGAGCTTGGCATCCAGCGGCGCGGCTTTGGTGCCGGAGAGGTTGCCGGGTTGGAGCGTAAAGCCGCCAACATCGGCGACGCCAATCAAATTGCTCGACCCCTGGATGGTTCCGGAAAAGCTGATGTCCGGCGGCCCGGTGACACTCAAGTTGCCGGCCACTATGGAGCTTGTGAGGTTCAGGTTTGCCTGGGAGAGGATGTTAAGGCCGCCACCGCCGAAACCAGTGGAGTTATTGACAATGGTGCTGTTGGAAATATCGAGCATCGCGGGGCCTTGAAAGAAGGCAATTGCGCCGCCATATCCTTCGTGTTGGGTGCCAAAGAAAAGCTTGTACGCAATGTTGTCGGACAATGTCGAGTTTCTGATTGTGAACTGAGGAGTCGGGAGCAAGGTAGCCCACGTATTCACTTCGATCGCGCCGCCACGTGGTGAATAAATGCCGTTACCGGCGTTGTTTCCGGTCAGGGCGCAATCGGAAATTGAGAACCCACCAACATTGATGCTGATCCCCGCGCCAATAGCGGTCGACGAATTATCGGCGATGGTTGAACGCAAGAGGTTGAGTCGACCCGTTGCGACCGATGAGTCACCATAAAGGGAGATGCCTCCTCCACTAATTGTTGTCGAGTTATTGGTAACTTGAGAGTCCGTTAGCGAAACAACGACACCCGCCGCTTTGGCATAAATGCCACCACCGTAGTTGGTCGATTGGCAATTCGTGACAGTGACGCGGTCCAGATTCAGTTTCCCCGCATCGAAGAAGATGCCGCCGCCGTCGCCGTTAACCGAGCCGTGGGCCAGCGTCAGATCGCTGATGGAGAATTCCGCACCGGCCGCCGCCGCGGTGGTGCGGAAGATCCGGCTGGTTCCGCCAGCGTCCAGCGTCAGCGGAGCCGTCGGGCCGATGATGGTGACGGCCGCGTCGAGTTTGTATTCGCCGCCGGTCATCGAAATCGTGCTGGAACCTGCAAAGATTGTGTTGCTGAACTTGATTTTCGACGCTTTGCCGTCGTTGTTTGCTAACAGGACGGCTTCGCGGAAGCTCAATTCGCCGAATCCGTATTTCATATCGACGACTTCGGACGCTTCATCAACAATGTAGACATCGGCGATATCACAAATCAGAAATGCAAATGCGACCGTGTCGCCGGCATTGGGCGTTGGCGTATCCTTATCGAACACTTCGTTCGGCAATGCGATCAGTGCGTAAACGCCATTGTCCGATACATCCCAGCCGGCTTTTCCATTGGCCGGCACGGGGATTTCGTAAGTGGCCACGATCGACTGTGCATCGGCACCGGGTGTTGCACTAATAAACGTTGGATACTCGAAATATCCATTTGGTCCAGGGATGTACAAGTCGCCGGTGCCGAGTGACGAGTAATCAACTAACATCGAGCCGCGTGGATCGAAATACGTCACGGTAAACTGGAACGTGGTGTTCGGGCTGGCCTCATCGACGATCACATCAATGTTCGCAGCCATAGGCTTGAAGTTCAGAGTTTCAACCGCACCAATATCGGTGGCATAGTTCTCAAGGCGCGCGTAACCAAAGCCGCGCTGGTCTTCCGTTTGGGCATCTTGATCGACGCCCGCTTCGCACACTGGGCTGTCATCGGCAGGCATATGGGTCAGGGTCGGCCCGCCGTTGTCAGCCAATGGTCCGAGCTTGGCATTCACGGGCGACATGTTGGTGCCCTTGAAATTGCCATTCCCAGTGATGGTGGCGGCATCTGTGGTACCGAACAAACTGTAGCCGGCCTGGATCGTGCCACTGACATCGGAGGTGCTGCCCGCACCGCCGGCGTTTTGCGCGACGATTGTGCTGTCAATTATGACGGAACCGCCGGCGCCGCCGACGCTGACACCGCGACCTGAGCCAGTCGAACTCACGACCGAGTTTAGCGTGATGGTAGTGTTTCGCACGAGCAATTGACCGGTAAAGGCGGCCGATGTGCGAATCGCTCCGCCATGAGCGCCGGCAGTGTTGCCTGACAGCGTGGAATTGATGATGGTGGCGGCGCTCGCTGCCCCAACAACAACGGCACCGCCGGAGCCGGACGGGCCAGTGATGTTGCCGGACAACGTCGAACTGCGAATGCTCAAAGTGCCACCAGCCGAATACACCGCGCCGCCGCCAGCCGTCGCGCTACTGCCCGATAGTGTGCAGTTCACAATGGAGATCGTGGATGATGCCGTGCCTGCCACGAGTCCGCCGATGTTGGCAAAGCTGTTGTTAAGGACGCAGTTGCTAAAAGTGGCGGTAGCGTTATCCACTAGCACGACGCCGCCGTTGCCCGCGGTCCCACCTCGAGTGAATTTCAAATTGCTGAAATCTACCTGTTTGCCGCCGGATGTGGAAATGTGCAGCAATCGCGAGCCGAGCTGGCCGTCAATGGCGAGCAGCTTGGCGCCAGGGCCATTGATGGCGACATCATCAGTAATCGTCGGCAATTGGGAGCCGAGCAGAATAGTGCCGGTGATGCCACTGGCGTTAATTACATCGGGGCCGGCATTCGCATTGGCCTGCATGATGCAATACCGCAGGTCGCCAGCCAGTCCCGCGCCGGTTCCGGTATCGGTCAGCGCATCAACAACATAGGCTGCAGGGGCGATGCGCGACTCCAACGCCGCCAACATCAACCGGCTGCGACACGTTGACCGCCGGGCCTTGCGCTTTCCATCGGTTGTTACTGAAAAGTTGAGATCTCTGAATTGGCGCAAGCGGTACATGTTCAGTCTCCCGATCGTCAATGTGTGCGGTGGGCCGGTTTCCCAAGCGTAATCCGGGGGATAAAAGCGCCAGACATCTGCAAGATTCCGTGAAATCGTGACGCCGGCCCGTGAATCGGCTAGTCTGACACGGCATGAGCGAAGTCACGCGAATTCTGAGCGCCATTGATGCTGGTGATGCACAGGCCGCCGGCCAGTTGCTTCCGCTCGTTTACAGCGAATTGCGTCAGCTCGCCGCCGCACAGATGGCCAGCGAAACCCCCGGACAAACTCTGCAGCCAACCGCTCTCGTTCACGAAGCGTACCTGCGGCTCGTCGGTCCCGCGGACCAACCCCGCTGGCGTGACCGGTCCCACTTTTTCGCCGCCGCCGCCGAAGCGATGCGACGCATCCTGGTTGATGCGGCCCGACGTCGGAATGCCGCCAAGCGCGGCGGCAACCGCCGCGCCGATCTTGATCCGGACCTTATTGCCGATGCGTCAGCGTCAGACGAGTTATTGGCGCTGGATGAAGCCCTGGACCGGCTGGCCGCTCATGCGCCGGCGAAGGCGGAACTAGTTAAGTTGCGTTACTTTGCCGGCTGCACCCTCGACGAGGCGGCAAAACTGCTCGGCATTTCGCCGCGCGAAGCTGACCGTGTTTGGGCCTATGCCAAAACCTGGCTGAAGGTGGCACTGCAAAACGATCACGGCGAAGTGGCCACATCTTAATCCGTCGCGTTGGTTGGCGCGCTGACCCGAACGAAGATCAGTCGTTCGGGGCATTCGTGTTATTCAACGGGGCTGAAGTGATCGCCGAGCTTTACGGGTCTGCCGTTCAACCAGGCAGCGACCGACAAGCGGCTTTTTCCCGCCGGCTGGAGTTCTTCCACATTGATGCACCCGGCACCGGCACCGGTCCCGATCCTAAGCGACTTGGCGTCGAAGAGAATCGAGCCGGGCGGACCAATCGTGGCGTCGCTCGGCTCGGCGCGCAGGATCAACACACGTTGCGGCGGCTTCCCCTCGCGATGCAAAAACGTGTACGGCGTTGGCCAGGGTTGTACGGCGCGAATCTGTCGACACACTTCAATCGCCGGTTTCGTCCAGTCGATGGCACCGTGTTCTTTGGTCAACTTCGGCGCTTTGGTCACTTGCGCTGGATCTTGCGATTCACCTGTAACTGGACCAGCGGCCACGCGGTCGATGATATCCAGCGCCAATCGCGCGCCGACGGGCGCGAGACGGGCTTCCACTTCTCCGGCAGTCTCATGCGGCCCAATGACCAGTGAATCCTTCGCCAGCATCGCGCCCGCGTCCAACCCAGTGGTCATGCGGATGATGGTGACGCCGGTTTCGGTCTCGCCACGCCAGATGGCCCATGCGACCGGAGCTGCTCCACGATACTTTGGCAACAACGACCCATGCACGTTGATGCCGCCGAGCCGGGCGGCATCAAGAATGTCAGACTTGAGTATTTGTCCGTATGCCGCCGTCACAAGCAAGTCGGCGTTCCAATCGCGTAATCGTGTGACGCCTTCTGGAGTATTGATGCTCTCGGGTTGGTAGACGGGTACACGGGCGGATTTGGCGATCGCTGCCATGCCTTCGCCGACCTGACGAGTAGAACCACGCTTTTCGCAGGCACCGCGATCCGGTTGCGTAACTAAGCCAACGACCGGATGCTGGGATTGAGAAAGGAGAGCGCGGAATGTCGGTTCGGCAAAGGTGCCGGTGCCGAGCATGATTAAGCGGAGAGACGTCGACATTCGGTTATGTTAACTGGTCGGCAGGAGAATTGTCACTGAGTTCGCAGCGCAAGCAAGGGCCGGACTTTTCCTTGCTTGCGCTGCGGGCTCAGTGCGTACAATCTTACTTCTTCACAAGTTTCTGCACTTCCGCCAGTACGGCTTGCACGCCGGCGTCGTCAAGCGGCTTCTCGGCCGTGAAGGCGAACCTGGCGCGTACCTTGTGATTCTGGTACACGATCACAACCACTTGATCGTCGGCTCCGATGTTCCAGTCCTTGGTGCGCTTGCTGTCGCCTAAATCCAGAGCCAGCGGTGTTTCCGCGATTGCCGTCTTGGTGGCGAATTGTTCGATTGCCCGGGCCTGCGGAATGCGGTCGTCGTCATTCAAGAAGTCGTCTTTGAGTCGCAGGAATACTGCGAAGGCACGCAGCCGGCTGGCGCGATTCTTCTGCACAGCGTCGTCCAGTTGCTTCAAGAGTTTCCCCAGCGCGGCATCGTCTGCCGGTGCGGCTTCGCGGGTGAACACGGCAACCGTGGGGTCCAGGCCAAAGCGCGTCACCAAGTCGTGGTGCTTGTTTGTGCGGGTCAGATCGCCGAAGTTCTGTCGCTCTTCAGTTTGGACTGGCTCGGTGGCTTTCAGTTTGACGCCACCGAATACGACGTAGGCGGAGAACGGGCCGGGCAGCACGTTGCCCGGCTCGGTGCCCTTGGTCGGCGGATCGGCCGCGATCGTCATTCCCGTCACCACACACATTGCCACGAAGGCCCGGATCATCGGCAAACTCCCCGAACAGTACGGAGCATCCCCTATGCCTTCAGCCTGACCGCCGATTGCACTCGTGTCAAGCGATTGCAATGGTGTGCATAAAAAAACACCCCCGGACGAATCC
>JANLTA010000211.1:0-6646 GCA_031362705.1 Gemmataceae bacterium
GTTCCAGCCCCTGGCTGGCAATCTGCTCAAATCGCAATTCCCGCAATGGCGACGCCGGCCACAGCCACCAATACCCCCATGCCGCCGCGACAACGAACACGACGCCAATCGCCCGCCCGTATCGCCCGAACAGCCATCGTAACAAAGTGCGCATGATGCCATCATCCTACCGCTGGCAACGTTATTAGAAGGGTAGCCGCTTGCTAGTGGCAGCCATTGGCAAGTTTCGGCAAAGCCGTCAAGCAGAGCGCGCAGCCCAATTGTCTTTGGCTGGTGATTTCCAGTCGCCACCGGTCATCCCGTCCCGAGCATTAACCAAAAAAGCCGGCCGGCAATTGAAGCAGCCAGCCCAACTCGGCAAGGCACTTTCGTATCGCCCTCCCAACAATCGCAAACAATTTGGTTTCACCGACTCTTGAACAAGCTCAGCGGTTTAGACGCACCGCCTAGAGGGGCCTCGGCCGGAAGTCCTAGCCAATCCACCAGGGTTGCCGCATAGACTTGGCGGAAGTCGGTCGTCATCACGGGCTCGCCGCCGGCCAAATCTGTCAGGCTCGGCATTGTGCCGGCCAATCCGCCGATCACGCCGTGGCCGGCCAACAATACCGCTCCGGCCGTTCCGTGATCAGTGCCCACGGAGCCATTTTCCTTGATCGTGCGGCCGAACTCGCTGAACGCCAGGAGCGCGACGCGGTCGGCCAGTTTCGCGGACATCAAATCGTGAAAAAATGCGGCCAAGGCACCGGAAAACTCTGATAAGAGGTTGGCGTGGGTGAACAACTGGCTGGCATGGGTGTCGTAACCCGACTGGGTGGTGTAAAACACCCGCGCTCCGAGATCCGACTTTATGAGACGCGCGACGAGCCTCAGTCGATCGGCAAGGCCGGGGGGAGGATACTTGCCGGCGTCGAATGCGCCCGAGAGCCCGCCTAATTTGTCCGCGGCCGCGTGAGCATCCAGAGCTTGTCGTCGGACAAACGAAATCAGGTCATTCGGCGACGGGGCACCGATCGATTGCTTCGCGATGGCCGGGTCCGAGAACAAGACATCTTTTTCGCTGGCGAGCGAGACCGCCACGCTTTTGCGGCCGCGTAGCGCAACGGGCACTGCGCCGCCGATCATGCAGGACGTGCCGGCTGACGGATCAAGCGCCCGGCCGACCCATCCGTTGGACTTGAACTCCTCCGCGTCGAATTGAGCGGTGTGCCAGATCGCCATGCTCTCGAAGTGCGACCGATTCGGGTTCGGATACCCGACTCCCGGCATGACCGCGAGGTGACCTGCTTGCAGCAGCTTTTCCAATGGCCGCAGCGCCGGATGCAAGCCCACCGTGTCGGAGAGTTTTACCACGTCCTTCTTGGCGATCTTCAGTTTGGGCCGGAGCGCTTCATAATTCGGGTCGGCGAACGGTACAACGGTGTTAAGGGCATCGTTTCCACCATCGAGCTGGACCACAACAAGCACGCGGGCATCCTTTTCGGACATCACCGCTCGCGCGGTTCGAGCAACGAATGCTGGCACCGTCGGCGCCAAGGCGAGCAACGACGACGACTTCAAGAACGAGCGACGGTTCAGCATGGAATAAACCCTCACGTCAACCGACTTGGTTTTGTGGCGATGCTAGCAGCAGCGCGACCGCTTTCCGATTGTCGAGTCCCGCTGTCAGCCGTTTCAAGTCGTCCGACGGGTCGGTGCCGAACAACAGTTGATGGTGGAATGTCAGTATCCCCATCTTGTCGGACCCGAACCCATGCTTGACGGGAAGCATGACCGGGTCATAGGCCATCGGTCGGCCGATACCTGAGCCCTCCAGCAGGGCGGCCACATAGTTGGCCCGCGCGATCAGGCTCCGAGTGTTGATCCACGCCCGGCCGCCGGGCCAGCCGCCGACGTTGGGCGGGTCGAGCAGTTCTTGCCCCATCCGGCCCGACCAATCGGCGAGCGCCAACGTGCTCGGCGGCGGGTCAAACAACGCAAGCGCCCGTACCGATCCCACCACAAACTCCACCGGGCTCAAAACCCTACAACCGAGGTTGGCGTCTGCGTAAAACAATTTCGATTTCAGTATTGTCCGGATCGCCCACCCGATGTCCAAATCATGTTCACGCAAACCGGCGGCCAGTTCATTGACCGAAGCTACCGAGGGTCCGCTCTCCCCAAAAAACTCGCGGCACAATTTGAAGGCCAGCCGGTGTGCGGTGGCAGGGTGGTTCAACAGTTGAGTGACGAGATCCGTTCCGGTCCACCGTCCCTTGGCGCCGAACAGTGTCTTCTCGCCGGTATCGTGCCGTTCGAGCCGTTCAACAAACTGTCCTTCATCGACGTCCCATCCGGTGAGGCAGCGTGCCGCCTCTTTGACATCGACCTCGGCAAAATGACCAACGCCGAGGGTGAAGAGTTCCATTAACTCTCGGGCCAGGTTTTCATTAGGGTGCGCTTTTCGGTTCGCCGGTGCGTCCAGGAATACAAGCAAGGCCGGCTGGCGGACGCTGGCGTTGAGCAATTCAGCGTATTTCCCACGGGCATGGCGGCGGAACGTGTCGTTCTGCCGCCGCATCAGTGCTACATCCTGCACCTTCACGTTTGTCGTGGCGAAGTGGTCATGCCAGAGCAGCGTGAGCCGTTCACAGAGCGGATCGGGGCCGAACAGCATCCGGTAAAACCACGCCGCTCGAAGCCGGCCGATAACGCCAGCCGATATGGTCGCGTCCGCTAGCAGGTCGGCAGTGGCGGCGAAATCGGGCGGGACATCCGCGTTCACTTTGCCGATCAGCAGGCGATCTACGCTGGCGACCGGCCCCTGTTTCAGATCGCGCTGCAGTTCCTCCCAGGTCGCCGCGAACCCGGCGCGGCGATGCAGGTGGACCACTCGGCGAAGGTCCCACGGCACCTGTTCATCAGGAACGAAAGGCATCCATGTGCCTTTCAATTCCGTTGGCCGCTGGGGAATCATCACTTTCATCGTTGTTTCGCCGCGGAAGTTGTTGTCGCCACTGCGCATTTGGCAGGAATCAACGAATCGGCTCCATCGGCTGGTCGCCGAGGTCGAGGCTCTCGCCCGACTTCAGTTGCCGCCATCCGATTCGCGGGTTGCCGCGGAACTGGTCTTGTCCCCTCCGAGTCCGCAACGAAAAAGAGATTCCGGGAATTACGCCACTTAATGTGAATCGGCCGTCCTTGTCTGTGAGGACCGGCGTTCCAACGGGGCTTGCCTTGCGGTACAACTCCCCACAGGTGGGGCTCCGGGGGCTGATCGACACCTGCGCGCCGGCGAGTGGGCTGCCGTCGACTTCAACGAGCCGTCCAATAACTTTTCCGACCGTGCCAAGCTTAACGACTACCGGTTCCTTCTCGTCACCGCGGATGGTGACCGTGCCGGCGAGGCTCCTTTCCGGGTGGTACACAGTCAGCGTTCGCGGTTTCTCGTGGTTCAGGGCAAAGACCGTCGTTGTCGCTTCGGGCAATTTGAATGTGATCGGCCCATAGGCCGCAAGCCCCGCCACCCAAGCTCCCGTCAGCGGGTTGCCCTCGGCGTCCTGAACTGTGAGAATGGCCGTCACGCCCCGATCCGCGAATAGATTTACGGCAGTTTCCCCGATGTCTTTGATGTCGATTACCTTGACGGCGTGCTCTGCGCGGAGGAGCTCAACACCGCCAGCGGTCGTGATGGACCAGTCATCGTCGTCACTGTCGTATTTGAACAACTCCTTCTGGTCCGGGTCGGGAACTGCCAGACGGTACGGAGACACAAAGTCGCCGTAGAATTTCTCGCCGTCGTGAACCTGAGCGGTGACCAGTGCTTGGCCGGGTATGGTAACGAGCCGGAAGTAACCGTCTTTGTCCGTTCCTGTCATCGTGTGATCGGACAGGTAGTTATCAAAACCAGGCTTCGAGGCGAAGAAACGATTGTCGGGCAGCGGCGCGAATCGAATGCCGGCTTGTACACCCTTGCCCGTTTGCCGGTCAACCACACGGCCGGTGACAACCACGCCCTTCACCAGCTCGATATCGAGTTTGACTGGCGCGTAACCGTCCGTGTCGGCCGTACCGGACCTCCGTTGCAGGTACGTAGAGTCTTTTGGCGGGGCGACGCCAACGCTGTAGCCCTCCGGTTTCTTGGGTAGGCCGTCGATGCGATACCGGCCGTTCAGTTCGGACATCACTGTGATGCCGTCGCCGAACCCGGTGTTCACGAACACCGAGCAACCGGGAAGCGATTTTCCGCTGGCGGCGTCCTTGACCACGCCCTCGACTGTTTTTCCCGCCTCGGCAACGAACGTGAGAGACGGCGAATACAAGCCGAGGAATCGGTTGGTAACTCGTAGGTTGTCGTGCTCTTTTTTGAGTAACACGTCGTTGAAGGGTTTGGGGTCGAATCCTGGGCGGGTGATTATGTAAGGGGTCGATCGGGCCACTCCACCGCCGTGGAAGGTGACCCGGACAATCCGCTCGGCCCCCGCCCCGTGGAGCGTAAATTCGCCGGCCATGTCCGTCGTCGCGGCCCCGGTTACTCCATCGAGCGCTATGTACAAACGCTTTTGCGGCGAGGCGAGATTGCCGGGCAAGTCCCTCATCCAGCCGCTCAAGTAATCGTCAAGACTTTCGTTCTTCGGGACGTAGATTGACGCCGCCGAAACCGTTACCCCGGCGACCGGCTTCCCTTCCGTGCTCACAACTCGGCCAGTAATCGGCACGTCCTTTAGCAGCCGAAACGTTATTTCATTGGAAGGCTTAACTTCGCTGAGATCGACCCAATCCACGCCAAACCCGGCCGCGTGGGCGATCACGTAGAACCGCGCGCCTTGGCCAGGCGGCGTCAGTCTGAGACTAAATCGCCCATCGGGTCCGGCCGTGCCGGCCAATTCCGTTAAGGCCTGCGCGTTCGTGATTGCTTCGGTTATGCTTTTTTTCGGCACAATGAGTTTCGCCCCGGGGAGAGGTTTGTCGTCCGGACCGATCACCAAACCGTTAATTGTCCGGGCAGGTTCCGGCGTCGTCGCCTTGTCCGACATTGGATGGTCCGAATTCGGCCACAAGGAATCCTCGGGCAGTTTGTCAGTGGATTCGATCAGTCGGGCTGCTGACAGATCGTTTGTGTCCTTCGCGGCTTGCTCAGGAGGCACCAGCAGACGGACGTTCGTTGCCGTTGATGTGCCCGATGCCTGTCTCGCCCCCGCGACAACGACGCCGATACCGACGCCGGCGGTCAGCGTCATGACGGCCGCTAGCGTTACCTTCATCCACGACATGGCAACCGCTCCCTTGGCAAGAGTAAGTACGACGGGCGTGAGCGCCACCGTCGGGCCGGCGACGCGCATCGTTAGCGCCAGCAACCCAGCTGGCACCACGACAGCTTTTGCTTCCCCGGCCAATGTTGCCGTCAGACCCGCGGCCGAGATGGTGATACCGCGGCGTGTCAAGTCAGTTCGCAACTTGTCTCGGGCGGCGGCCAAGCGCGAACGCACAGTTCCGGGCGGGCAATCCAACAGCCGGGCTGCCTCGTCGGTCGTGTGACCAGAAAAGTAACATAACACGATGGTGCGGCGGAGCTTCTCGGGCAGCCGCTCAACTGCCGCGTCGAGACCAGCGCGGAGTTCGTTTTGTTCGGCCAGACTCGCGGCGTCGGGCGCAGCAGTGGTGGTGGGAACGACCGGTGAAACGCGCGGTCGGGCGCGGTACGAAATCCGAACGGCAACTCGGTACAACCACGCCGCAACGGCCGGCTGGCGTCGTAACGTATTCGCTTGCTCAACTAGTGCGAGAAACGTCGCTTGGAAGACGTCCTCCGCAGCGTGTCCGTTACGGAGCACTCGGCGGGCGACGCCCAGTACCATCGGGCCGTGCCGGCGAACCAGCATTCGGTACGCGTCTTCATCGCGCACGGCCGTGAACCGGGCAAGCAAATCGCCGTCGGAAACCACGTTCGGGCCGGGCGGCGGCACCGTTCGGCGAATGAAGTCCAACAATGACGACTCGGTCGACCTATGCATCTTAATAGTAATGTGGCACGGACACCCTGTTTGGCTCGATCGATTTTCCAATCTTCATGATATCCAGCTTGAGACGTCCCACCTAAAAGGCGGACCGGGTGCGAGCAAAACGTGACTCAGGCGATTTCGATACCCCCGAAATGCGATGCCTCCCGAATCCGTCTGCGTCACTCCGGTGCCCCCGGTTTGGCCCAGCAAGGGCTTCCGCCAAAGATACCGCGGCGGCGGCCCTTGCCTACGTTGTTTCACCATATGATGAAAACATGCCGGAGACCGAGATTGCACTCATCGGCTCTGAGTTTAATCGCGCATTTGCCCGTCACTGAGTGACCAATCCAACCACGGGCCACGTTTGTACGTGACTAAATGCCGGCTTGAGCTACCACATGTTTGGAAAAGCTCGTTCGAGGCGTCCACTGTCGAGAGGCCTTAGACATGGGCCGCATGCCAACAGGAGACGAACGGTACGTAATGCTGCGAGCTTTCGGGAAGCCGAATAGCTATCACACGCATAGCTACGAATTCTCGTTCATGATCCGCAACTGGTACATCGCTTCACAGTGAGTCTGCCATGCTCGAACTCGATCACCTTGGCGAAAAGCTGCTTCGGTATCTCAACGGGTACATTCGTGCCGACAAATTCTCGGCCGGGATGC
>JANLTA010000247.1:0-12112 GCA_031362705.1 Gemmataceae bacterium
GCCAGATTCGCTAGCGTACGCCGGCCGCGACGCTAGCATAGGATTTGTCGGCAAACTTGACCCAGCTACCCTGGCATTACATCTATGTGCAAAACACACGCAATCGCTGTCTGGATAATGGTTTCCGCGTTGGCGACTGCCGCCGATCCGAAGCCGAAGGATCCACTCGACGCCCTCAAATACCGCAACATCGGCCCGGCGGCCGGCGGCCGCGTAAGCAGAGTGGCGGGCGTGGCGGGTGATCCGCTGGTCTACTATGCCGCAGTGGCGGGCGGCGGTGTGTGGAAGTCCGGCGATGGCGGCCTGACCTGGAAGCCCATCTTCGACGACATGCCCGACTCATCCATCGGCAGCGTCGCGGTCGCACCGTCTGATGCAAATGTCGTTTACGCCGGCGCGGGTGAAGCCAACATTCGTGGCAACGTCGCTGCCGGGCATGGCATCTACAAATCCACCGATGCCGGCAAGACCTGGAAGCACGTTTGGAAAAACGTCGGCCAAATCGGCACGATGGTCGTGCATCCAACCAACGCGGACATTGCTTTCGCAGCCGTGCTGGGTTCAGCGTTCGGTCCCGGCAAGGATCGCGGTGTGTATCGCACCACCGATGGCGGCGCGACATGGAAGCAAGTTCTCGCCAAGGATGAAGACACGGGCGCAGGCGATGTTTGTTTCGATCCAAACAATCCTCGAATTCTGTTTGCCGGCATGTGGCAAGCTCGGCGACAACCGTGGGAAATGAACTCGGGCGGCCCCGGCAGCGGACTGTACACCTCGCGCGACGGCGGCGACACTTGGACGCAACTCAAACCTAAAGAGAATGGTCTGCCGAAAGGCACATGGGGCAAAATCGGCGTCGCTGTTTCACCCGCGAATTCACAACGAGTGTTTGCCCTCATCGAAGCCGACGACGGCGGCCTCTACCGCTCCGATGATGGCGGCGCGAAGTGGAATCGCATCTCTGACGCCCGCATCATTCGGCAGCGTGCCTTTTACTACACACACTTGACGCTCGATCCCAACAATCCTGACGTGGTGTGGGCACCGCAAGTGCCACTGTTGCGCAGCATCGATGGCGGTGCAAGCTTCAGCCGTGTCGGTGGCCCTCATCACGGCGACCATCACGATTTGTGGATCGACCCGAAAAACCCCAAACGCATGATCGACGCCAACGACGGCGGCGTGGACATCACCACCGATGGCGGCAAGACCTGGTATGCCCCCCCCCTCCCCATCGCCCAGTTTTATCATGTCAACGTGGATAATGCCGTGCAGTACAACGTGATGGGCAACATGCAGTATATCGGCACCGCTCATGGCCCGCATCTCGGCTTGGCGGGCCGGCTGCTCATGCGCGATTGGAATGGCGTCGGCGGTGGTGAGACGGGCTTTTCCGTGCCGGACCCGACCAATCCCGACGTGATCTATGCCGGCGAATACGGAGGCGTCATCACCCGCTTCGATCGCAAAACCGGGCAAGCTCGCAACGTATCGTCCTGGCCATTCAATCCATCCGGCATTGCCCCGGCCGACATGAAGTATCGCTTCCAGTGGACCGCGCCGATCCTGATCTCACAACATGATCCGAAGACGATCTATCACGGTGGCAACGTCGTGTTTCGCAGCACGGATGCCGGCCAGAGCTGGACGAAGATCTCCGATGATCTCACTCGCAATGACAAACAGAAACAACAATGGTCAGGCGGTCCGATCACGGGCGACAACACTGGCGTCGAGATCTTTGGCACCGTATTCGCGCTGGCTGAGTCGCCGAAACAGAAGGGCGTGTTGTGGGCCGGCTCGGATGATGGCCTCGTGCATTGCTCCAAAGATGCCGGCAGCACTTGGGAAAACGTAACCAAGAATCTCACCGGCCTGCCCGATTGGGGCACCGTGAAGTGCATCGAACCCAGTCCGCATGACGCCGGCACCGCGTACGTCGTCGTCGAAGCGCATCGCCTCAACGACTTCAAACCGTACTTGTGGCGAACCGCCGATTTCGGCAAGACATGGACCAAACTCTCTGACAAGCTGCCGCAGGATGTGTACTTGCATTCCGTGCGCTGCGACGTTGTCAAGAAGGAGCTTCTGTTCGTGGCGACGGAACGCGGCATCGCTTACTCGATCAATGAAGGCAAAGCGTGGAAGCCGCTCAAGTCCAACTTGCCAACCGTGGCCGTCAATGACATTCGAGTCAAAGGCAACGACCTGGTGCTGGCCACGCAGGGCCGCAGCATGTGGATACTTGATGACTTCTCACCATTGCGTGAACTTACCCCCAAAGTCAATCAGAAGCCCGCGCATCTATTTGCCGTCCAACCGGTGACGCGCTGGCGATTCGGCGGCGGCTTCTCCCATGCCGGTGCCGGCGCGGCCGACAACCCAGCGTATGGTGCGGTCATTACCTACCGGGTATCGAAGACGCCCGCTAAGCCAATGAAGATGGAGATTCTCGACAGCAGTGGCAAGGTGTTATTCGATGCCGCGTCGAAGCCAAAGAAGGAAGATGGCGCCAAGCCCGAAGAAGGCGACGATGAGGACGATGAAAACGAACCCGATATGGAACTGCTTGCCGAGCCAGGAATGCACCGCGTCGCCTGGAACCTACGGACCAAGGGTGCGGAAATCATTCCCAGCGCCAAGGTTGATTCGGGCAATGCCAAGCAAGGTCCGCTCGTACCGCCGGGCAAGTACACGATTAAGCTCACTGTCGATGGCAAGACAGAAACGACCGAGGTCGTCGTAAATGCTGACCCGCGCTCCAAGGCCGATGTGAAAGAGCAGTACGAAACCTTGATCAAAGTCCGCGACGACGTGACGAAGCTCAGCGGCGTCGTGCAGCAGCTGCGTGCCGTGCGCAAGCAGTTGGCCGACCGCAACGAGCTGCTCACCGGCGACAAGAAGTGGGACGCGATCCGCAAATCCAGCAAGGAACTGATTGGCAAGCTGACCAAACTGGAAGAGAAGTTGCACAACCCGAAGGCCAAGGTCGTCTACGACATCTTCGGCCCTAAGGGTGGGGCAATGCTCTATTCGCAGTTGATCTTCGTCTACTCCAACCTCCAGGACGGTGACGGCACGCCGACACAAGGCGTGAAGGATGTGTACGCGGAATACACAGCCCAGCTCGGCAAACTCGTCGGCGAATTCAGCACGCTCACGACCGATGACTTGGTCAAGCTGAACGATGAGGCCAGAAAGCTGGACCTGCCCACCGTGTTCGTGCCGCCAGTGAAGCCGAACAAGAAAGCGAAGCCTTGAACAATGGTCGCCCAAAAACACAATGAGGATGTTCTTGCGATCCCATGTGATCAAGTGCGGCCGTTGATGATGGATGAAACCGATCTCCCCGATCCGCAAGAAGCGTTTATTCGCGGACAAGCGTATCTCCGCCGTGGCGAGTTGGCCCCGGCACTTGCCGCGTTTGATGAAGCGATTGAACTGGACCCGACCGAAGCCGACTTCCGATTCTTCCGGGCCAACGCCCGCGCTGGCCACGGCAACTTTGCCGGCGCTGTAGCGGACCTCAACGTGGCTATTGAGATCAATCCGACGTTTCATCCGGCCTGGCACAATCGCGGCATGGCCCACGCGGATATGGATCAACTCAACGAGGCACTATCCGATTTCACGGAAGCGATCCGTCTCGACCCCACCGACGATGATCCGCTGAATGGCCGAGGTGTCGTTTATGCCCGCATGGGTCGCTATGCCGAAGCCAATGCGGATTTCGCGCTAGCCATCGCGCTCGATCCCAAAGCCGTGCGCGTCTATTTCAACCGCGGAAACGCCAAGGCCAGCCAGGGAGATCTCGAAGGTGCGATCAGCGATTACAATGCGGCCGTCCGAGTCAATCCGCACTTCGCCCGGGGCTATGCCTATCGCGGACTCACGCATCATCGCCTGGGCCGATTGGATCAGGCCGTCGCCGACTATTCGACGGCGGTGCGCATCGATGCCACGGATGCCGAATCGTTCTTCCATCGCGCCAGAGTCTGGATGGAGCGGCAGAAACCGGTCGAAGCTAAAGCGGATTTACAACGCTGTCTGAAGGTCAATCCGATGCACGCCGCGGCCCTGAATCTGCGCGGCATTCTCAGCGCGGAGGCCGAAGATGCGCGTGCGGCACTCGCCGATTTTGATGCGGCTTTGGCCATCACACCCGATGACCCGGCCGGCTATTTCAATCGGGCACTGGCGCGGCTGCGCATGCTCGATGACGTGAAGGCGGACACCGTGGGTGAGGTGACATTGCCTCGTCCGATGACGGAAAGCCCGGAACTGCTTCGCACAATTCTCGACGACTTCGATCGATCATTGCAAATGGAGCCAGGCAATCTGCGGGCGCTGATGAGTCGCGGCTTTATCCGCCGGCGGCTCGGCAACCTCACCGGTGCCCTCGAAGACTTCGATGCCGTGATCGCCGCCGACCCGCAGCAAACACCCGCGTGGAATCTGCGCGCCCATGTGCGCTATCTCTTAGGCGACATCGTCGCGGCCATCGCTGACCATGAGCATGCATTAGAAAGTGAACCCGATGATCCAGCCACGCTGAATCATCTTGCATGGATCTACGCCACGTGCCGCGACGAATCGCTACGCAATCCAAAACGCGCTATGGAGTTGGCTCACAAGGCGTGTTATCTCACCGAGAATCGCAATCCGGGTTACTTAGATACATTGGCTGCGTGCTTGGCATCGGCCGACCGCTTCAACGAAGCCGTGGAAACGGAAGAGAAAGCGATGAACATGGTCCCGGAAGCGGATCGTGATCTGTACCGCGCACGGCTTGAACAGTATCAACGAAAGGAAAAACACATAGATTCAGGAGACACTTGAGCATGCCAATTACAGCCGCTTGCTGTATTTCTTAGATCGGCGACCAAACACACCGCCAGCCGCTCGTGGAGCTTCCTTTTTCTCTTCTCTGGACCGTGGCGTGTAGGCTGTGAAATGGGCCATGCGCTCTTCTTCGAGCAGACGATTCACCTGGATTTCAATGGAGGTCAACAATTCGCCCTGTTCGGGTGTGACGAATGAGATAGCGACACCATCGTTGCCAATGCGGCCTGTGCGCCCGATGCGATGGACGTAGTTCTCAATATCGTCCGGCAAATCGTAATTAATGATGTGCGAAATGCCCACGACATCGATGCCGCGACCAACCACATCGGTGGCCACCATGATGATGATTTCGCCGGAGCGAAAGCCTTTCATGATGCGGTCGCGCTGCGACTGCTGTAGGTCGCCGTGCATGGCGGCACAGCGCGGCATCTTCGGCTCCAGGTTCATGAATAGGCGATCGGCATCGCGGCGGCGGCGGCAGAAAACAATGCACTGACGCGGCCGCTCTTTCACCAACACCCGGAGCAACAAATCGAACTTGCGATCTTCGTCCACGGTGTAAAACGTCTGGCGAATCTTGTCCACCGTCGGCGTGTCCGGCGAGACGTTGATGTGGACCGGGTCTTTCATGTAACGCGAAGTCAGTCGCAGAATATCCTGTGACACCGTGGCCGACAGCAGCATCGTCTGCCGTTGCGATGGCACCCGGCGAAGGATCTTCTCGATGTCGGGACGGAAGCCGATGTCCAACATGCGGTCGGCTTCATCAAGCACGCAATACTTGATGCCGCTGAGAATCAGCGAGCCGCGGGCCAGGTGATCCAGCACCCGCCCCGGCGTGCCGACGACAAGATCAACGCCTTTACGAAGCGCGTTGAGCTGTCCGATAATGCGTTGACCGCCGTAAACGGCCATGGTACGGATGTGCCGCGATGGACACAGTTTCTTGGCTTCTTCCGCGACTTGCACCGCAAGTTCGCGCGTCGGTACCAATATCAATGCCGTTGGCCCGGGTGGCCCGTTCTCCTGCCATTGCTGCAAGTACGGCAACAAGAACGCGGCTGTCTTGCCGGTGCCGGTTTGGGCCTGGCCAATCACATCGCGCCCGGCAAGGGCGTGCGGGATCAGTTGCTCCTGAATCGGCGTTGGATGCAGGTACTTCGCCTGTTGCAAAACGTGCAGCAGCGGGGGAGATAAGTTCAGATCGTCGAAACGAATGCCGGACTTTTCTTGAGACACAGTCGTGTACAATTGACCTTTCGGACAGCTTCCTTGTCGCAAACTATTCCATCTACTAGGGTTGTACGGCCAAGTCGCGTAGTTGGCTAGCGAATTAGCTCCGCATCGTATGATAGCCGAACACCCCGAGCATTCGCAAATGGCCGAGTCGGCACAACCCGAACGCGATCAGGTCTTCACCGCGCGCGGCGTGACCAAGGTCTATCACATGGGCGAGGTCGATGTCCACGCCCTGCGTGGCGTCGATCTCGACTTGTTTGCTGGTGAGTTCGTTGTGCTGCTGGGGCCATCCGGTTCCGGCAAATCCACGTTGCTAAACATTTTGGGTGGCCTGGATGTTCCTTCCGCCGGGTCAGTGTCGTACCGTGGTCGTGAATTGACCAAAGTGGGCGACGCAGAACTTACCCGTTATCGACGGGAACACGTTGGATTCGTGTTCCAGTTTTACAACTTGATCCCGAGCCTTACGGCCCGTGAGAACATCGCGCTCGTCACGGAGATCAGCAAAAACCCAATGAAGCCAGATGAAGCGCTGAAGCTGGTCGGACTAGGTGACCGGCTCGATCACTTTCCGTCGCAATTGTCAGGTGGACAGCAGCAACGGGTTGCCATTGCTCGGGCCGTGGCGAAGCGGCCTTACATATTGTTGTGCGATGAACCAACCGGGGCGCTTGACGTGGAAACTGGTATTGTCGTGTTGGACGCCATCGCCCGCGTCAATCAAGAACTCGGCACGACGACGGCGGTGATCACGCACAACGTTGCCATCGCAGCGATGGCCGACCGTGTGATTCACATTCATGATGGCCGCATCAGCGGCGAGAAACGCAACACGCACAAGATTCCCGCGTCGGAGTTGGAGTGGTAGAGACGCATGAACTACGACGCGATTATCATCGGTCTTGGTGGCATGGGTTCGGCCACGGCGTCGGCACTCAGCCGTCGCGGGCTGCGTGTCCTCGGGCTTGAACAATTCCCGCGTGGCCATGCACTCGGTAGTTCGCACGGTCACACGCGCATTATCCGCACCGCATACTACGAACACCCGGATTACGTGCCTCTGTGCCGCTCGGCGTTCGCGGCGTGGCATGACTTGGAACAACGAGCCGGGCGACATTTGCTGACACAGTGCCCGTGTCTGAATCTAGGCCTGGAAAGTGGCGAACTGATTCGAGGCGTGTCGGCCGCCGCTGCGCAACATCGTCTTGAAGTTGAGCGACTTGGCGCAGCCCAGTTGCGGGCTCGCTATCCACAGTTTCGTTTTGACGATGATGTTGTCGGCGTCGTTGAGTCGGCATCGGGGTTTCTTTATGTCGATGATTGTGTTCGCACATTGCAGGACGATGCCATCGCGCACGGAGCGGAACTGCGTTTCGGCGAACCTGTGCACGAGTGGAAAGTCGTTAGTCACGCCGTCGCCGTGCGCACGGCATGGGAGACGCTGAGCGCCGCGCGCCTGATTGTTACGGCCGGCCCGTGGGCACGAGCCGTGCTGACCGACCTGAAATTGCCGCTCACGGTGATGCGGCAGGTACCGATGTGGTTCCAACCAACTCAACCCGAGAAGTTTCGCCGTGACCGCTTCCCGATCTACATTGCCGATTTGCCGGGTGCCGCCGTGTATGGCCTGCCAATGATCGACCCGCGCGGCATCAAAGTCGCTCTGCACTACGGTGCCCCAGAATTGGCCGGCGCTAATGAGGTCAATCGTGATGTCACGGACGATGATGAAGTACCAGTGCGACACTTCCTGAATCAACATCTTTCGGACACCGTCGGCCCGAGAACTCACGCAGCCGTTTGCATCTATACATTGACGCCGGATCGACACTTCATCATTGACAGGCACCCCGAGCATCAGGCCGTCGCTATCGCCGCCGGCTTCTCCGGCCACGGCTTTAAGTTTACACCCATCGTCGGCGAAGTGCTGGCGGATCTCGCGATGAACATTAAGTCGCCGCATCAAGTTGGTATGTTTCAACTCAAGCGGTTTGCGTAACTGTACAGCCACCCGACGGCTTTGCGGTTCACCTCGCTATTGTGTTCCACTTTGCTTGACGAATCGGAAAACTATCCACCCCCTTTACCGGTGCCACGCTCCGGCTAGGCTGGTTACAGACGCCAATCTCGTTTTCGAGGAGTTGCAACCATGGGCATCGAAGAAATTCGCAGCGGGCTACAGGCTCTGAGTCAACCCGGCAAGAAGTACGGTACAAATAAGAAAGAAATGGACGCCGGCAACTTTAACGCGGTCGTTTCGGACCTGAACAACTGGCTCGAACTGAACGACCACGACAAGCTTAAGCCCGCCGACAGTAAAGACGTCGCCCGGGTTATGTTTCACGAATTCAAGAACAAGTTCATCGAAAAAAACGGCAAGATCGGCACGTATGCCACCAGCGATCTTCCCACCTTGATCATCGCTCCGAAACTACCGGCCAATCCTCAGTACAAGACGCTGACTCAGGTCTTTACCGTCGGCAAGGGCGACTATATCTCGGCCCGTAACGAAGTGGCCAGTTATCTTGGCATCACCGACAAGACCCATTCGGCCCACGGCAGCAATTTTCCCGGCACGCAGACATTGCGTCAGATCATTGAAAACCTCTATGCAAAGGTCAGCACAACCGACGCAGCGCGCGTCAATGCGCTTTGCATCAAACACTATCGCTATGACGCGAACAAGGAAAAAGCACTGTAAGCCGCTTACGCGTTTGCGACTTTGCCGATAGGCGTGGCAAGTCCTAAAGCTCGGCGAGCCGGGAGGTTGACAACTTACTTCAGGCATGCCGTTCGAATCGACTTCAGATGTGCTAGCGCCGGTTTGGGTTGGCCGGCGGCGTCGAACAGGCCGCAATTTGGCAGCGAATGTTCTTCGCCATCGGTGAGGTGAGCCCAGGTTACGCCGCGGACGAAAGGTTTGCACAGCGCGAGTTGAGCAAAGGTACTGGCCCAGTCGGCCTGAGTTTCCGGCGAGAATCCGGCGCGCCAGTGGCCGGCACCGATTTTCAGGTCGGCATCGGCGAATGCATCTGGTCCATCGCCGCTGGGATATGCCAGCGTCAGATGCAATGGCACGCCGAGCATGGCGTAAAGGTCGAGTTGCCGGGAGGCATCAAGGGTGTCGCGACAATAGGAACCGCGCGGGGTGATGCCCATGATCCATTCGAGTTCGAGCGCGGACAAGCGCAGGCCGGCGCGGATCAGTGTGTCGGCGAAAATGAACGGCGAATATGTGTACTCGCGCCGAGCCATGTATTCGCCCCACGGCTGGCTAAGGCAGAGAATTAGTTCGAGGTCGGGATCAACTTGCCAGGCGGCTTCGGCGAGCCGGGCCGTGAGCCAGAGCAGATCTTCTTCGCCAAGTTTGAGGACGCCGACCATGTTGGCCCCGGCCGATAACACCCAGCGGCGAACGCGGCTGCGATAACGGCCGACGGCTGTTTCGACGAAGTCGCACATGAAGCTGGCGAGGCTTTGCAGGTCGCCTTGCCAGAGCCAAAGCCAATCGGGTACTCCGCGCGTCGAGAAGTCGATCAATGGGCCGGCAGTCACGGCAAGTTGATTGGCTTCCGCCCATGCAAGCGTTTTGTCGGTTGCATCCCAATTGTAAGTGGATTCCGTCGGCTCAATTTGCCGCCAGGTCATCGGCAAGGCAATGGTGTTGAACGAACTTGCGATTGTTGCCGCATGAGCGGCCGGAATCGTGCCGTTGACACGTACACCCAGGCCGGCTTCGATTGGCCCCTGACGCGAATGGCGAAGTTGCAAAAGTTGATCGACGTAATCACGGACTAAACGATCAGCGGCGGCGTAACCATCTGATAGTACGTTGAATGCCTCAGCGTCGGCGGCCGGACCAACCGGCAGCGCGATCGTCTTGCCGAAGCGATGTGATGCGGCGCGAATGAGGCCATTGAGTTCATCCGACATGGCCATGCCGGAGAAGGACCAGTCGTGTGCCTGACAGCGGATTTGATTGAGTTTGCCTCGAGCGAGTTCGGTAGCGAAGGCATATGGCTCCGCACGTTGTACCAGGGTGCCAGTGGTGCCGAAAAAGCGACCGGCATTGGTCACATCGCAAGGCGCGGCGAGGGCAGCGCTTTCGTCGGCCTCGCGGGTGATCGTCATTTTGCCGTTGGCGACTGCAACTCGGCACATGGTCGGCATGGCATCGTAGCCACCGGCCACGCACGCGCGTTCGAGGTCGCGCGTCGTGGTGGCGCTGAGGTTGGCCGGCAGTCGAAAGCTCAACGCACCCATGAAGACCAAAACCCAACCATAAGCGACGACCGCACTCCGGTCGCCGGCTCCATGATAAGTTGTCTAGGCATTTTTCGCAGCGCCGGATAGGACTTTTGCACACACTTAAGCGGAACTTACGCCTCTGCCAACGATACAATGCTGATGCCATAACGGTTGGCCAGGGCGATTACCTCCGGCTCGTCCACGATGATGGTCTGGCCTGCTTCGACGGCTAAGACTTCGCCGCCGGCCGCGTGCATCGTTTCAATGGTGGACGTGCCGATAGTCGGCATGTCGAAGCGGCGATCTTGTTGCGGTTTAGCGACTTTGACGACGACAAAGTTGCCGCCGCGCGCCAACTCGCCGGCCCGGGCGATGGCGCGGTCCGTGCCTTCGATGGCCTCGACCGCCAACACGGCTTTGGAGCGCACGGCCACGCTCTGGCCAACATCAAGTCGGCCCATCTCTTTGGCCAGATCCCAGCCGAATTGCACGTCGTCCAACTCCTTGTTGGTTGGCGAACGCTTCGTCAGCACGCCGGGTTTCACGAGTAACTCCGGGCAATAGTCGAGGGCCGACACGCAATTGAGGTCATGTTTGTTCATCTCGTCGATCACGCTGAGCAGCAACGTGTCGTCGCGATTGTCGCGGCGGCGATGAAAGTACCAGAAGCGAACCGTCGTCAGGTCGGGCACCATGTCGAGCCAGAGTCGCGGCTTTAGTAGCGCGGCCTTATTGATCTTGCCGGCCAGCACCACGTCGCGGACGCCGGCTCGCTTCAATGTTCGCCACACTTTGCCAAACTTGGCGATGCTCACGCGATGAAACTCGGTGCAAAGGCTGCCGAGTTCGTCGAGGGCCATCCCTTTCAATCCGACGCAGCAGACGCGATGGCCTTGTGCCTCCGCCTTTTGAGCGAACGACACCGGAAAGCGGCCCCAACCTGCGATCAGGCCAATCATGCCGCCTTGTCCATTCGGTCATGTAGCGACCGCAGTTCTTTGCGTAACTCCGGCAGGTGCAACAGCGACATCAGGATGCGTTTCTGTTCCTTTTCGGGCGTGGCTGGTGCGCCAAGCATGCGCGAGTCGGCGGGCACGCTCTTGGCGACGGCCGAGCGAGCGCCGATGACGCAACGGTCGCCAATATGTAAATGATCCGCGACACCCACCTGACCGGCGATGATGACGAAATCACCGGTGCTGGACGACCCGGCGACGCCAGTTTGACTCACGATGATATTGTGCCGGCCAATCTGCACGTTGTGCGCGATCATCACGAGGTTGTCGATCTTGGTTCCCGCGCCGATGCGCGTGGCGCTGAACGTGCCGCAGTCGATGGTCGTGCCCGCGCCGATTTCCACGTCGTCGCCGATCTCGACGTGGCCGAGTTGCGGCACCTTGACATGCCGGCCCTCGGCAAAGCGATAGCCAAATCCATCCGCGCCGATGACAGAACTGGCATGAATGATGACGCGATGACCGACGATAGTGCCGGGATACAAAACGACGTTCGGATGCAGTGTCACGTCGTCGCCGAGAACGCAATCCTGGCCAACGATGGCACCGGGATGAATCACACAGCGCGCGCCAACCACACATCCGCCGGCGATGCTGGCCAGAGCATGAACCGATGAGTCCGCGCCAATCGTTGCTGACTCATCGACGGCAGCTTTTGGACTGACGCCCAGCGAGCACAGCCAGCTGAAAGGTTTAGAAAAAGAGAATTTGCGTGACCACATGACACCTTTAGAGTTGATTTTAACCGCTTTAGGAGAAGAAGT
>JANLTA010000262.1:0-3807 GCA_031362705.1 Gemmataceae bacterium
AGTAAGCAAGTATGTTGTCTGACGGCTTACTTCGTGCCCGGCTCTTTGCCTCATACCTACCCGCGTGCAGATAGCTTCGCGAAACCTTGCACGAGTTCGTCCCACTTCCCTTGAGCTTTCAGCACGACTTCAACTACATCACGGACCGCACCTCGGCCACCGACGTTGCGAGTAACCATGTCGGCGACGGCTTGGACTTCCAGTGCCGCATCGCCGACGGCGAAGGCCGTGCCGGCGCGATGAAACATCGGCAAGTCCGGCAGATCATCGCCAACCACGGCGACACGTTCACTCGCAACGTCGGTGGCCGAGGTGCGGTCCGAGATGTTGTTGAAGTCGTGCTGAAAGCCCAGGGAAAATGGGACGACCTGGTGCAGGGATTTGCATAAGTCGCGTTTCAACAATTCAGTGTGATTAACAGAACGGGAGTTGATTAAGAGTGTGGACGCCGCGACGATTGGTGATACTTCTTGGCGGCGTGGCCATGGTCACGGTGGCGTACGTTGTCTATTCGCTGGTGTTTGGCCACATTGATGGCTTACCGCCGTTGCCGGTGGCCTTTCTGCAAAAGCGTACCGC
This sequence comes from Gemmataceae bacterium, assembly GCA_031362705.1. GTDB lineage: Bacteria > Planctomycetota > Planctomycetia > Gemmatales > Gemmataceae > JAIBBI01. The sequence continues at coordinate 580 of JANLTA010000262.1, forward strand.
CACGGATAAGGACCCGATCTTTCGCTCCAACGATGCGGCCATTGATGTGCGCTTGCAGCGCGCATTCGGTCCGAATTGCATCGAGACATCGTTCAACCACAAGATCGAGTTGCAGAGAAACGGCGTAATCCTGGCGACGAATGATGTGAAGATTGACCCGGATGGCCGATGCCGGCTCAAACCGTTCAGCATCGCTGTCGTGAAGGATCGCGGGCCGAATCAGGATGCTGAAATCTACACGATTCACTGCGACGAAGCCTATCTCATCTTCGACGAGCCGGCCAAGAATCTCACCGAGATCGGCAAGCGCCGCATCGTCGGTTGCGATCTCGTCAGCGATCCGTCGCTCCTCAGCCCCGATCCGCGGTGTCATCGCATTACCTGTGTTCACAATCGCGGCACATCGGAACTCGATGATGATCTGACGATGGAGACGGCCGGGCCCGTGAACTATCGGGAGTTGCCGACGCCGGAGCCACCCGTGGATACTGGCCCGCCCCAGATTCAGACTACCTCGGCCGTGAAGCTGACAGATCGACGTGGGTCGCCGCGTGCGACCACGGTGACGGCTCAGGGCATGAAAATTTATTTGATGACGGCGGCCGTTCCGGTTCCCACGCCACGTGCCAAGGGCCAACCCAAGACCGCTGCCATCTCCGGCGTGCGCAAAGTCGTGCTGCCCGAGACGGTGGCCATGGATATTTGGATTGATCCGGGCGGCGGGTTCCTCGCACCGGGTCGCGCAGTCGAGGCGAACGCTCCAGCCGGTGAGCGATCCAACGTGCAGATCACTACGCCGGGTGCCTTCACTTATGAGATCGGTGCGGAGAACGATTTGGCCCGCTTCGCCATGAGGCCGCCAATTGGTCCGACGGATCGGCCCGGTTTCGTGCAGATCGTGCGACCGATGGTCAAGAACGACGTGACACTTTACGACCGACTGGATTGCGAAACGCTGGAATTGCAGTTCGGCCACAAACCAGCGGCAACCGCACCCGCCGCCACACGAAATGAACCAGGCTCCAATCTGCAGTGGGTTCACGCATTTGGCCAATATGTCGTAATGACGTCGCAGGCCGAGAACATGCAGGCCAACTGCAAGGACTTGTTTCATGATGCGTTGACCAAGCAGACCACGCTGAAAGGCGCTCCCGAGGTTGTCGCGCTGAAGGATGGCCACGAGATTCATGCGCCGGAGTTGGTGCTGGTCAATTCGGATAAGAATGGTGCACAAGAGGCTTTCGCCAACGGTGCCGGCTACTTCAAGGGTCACATCGCCGGCGAACAAGCTGGCAAAGACGGCCCACGAACGCTCACCGCCGTCTGGCGCGACAAAATGCAGTACCGCAAGGAAGCCCTTTCAGGCATTGAACTCATTACACTCATCGGCGCGGCCGCGGTGGAAGACCCCGAACGTAAGCAGTCGCTGGCCGGCGAACAAATCAAACTCACGCTGGCTCCTGATCCGAACGCCAAGGACGGGCGGCCCGGCGACCCCAAGGTTAGGCCTCGCCGGCTGGAAGTGACGGGCCGTGTTGCTGCCGACACGGCCGAACTCAAGATCACGAATACTGAGCAACTGGTGCTTCTGTTCAAAGACGCACCACCTAACGCCAAGTCAACTTCAACCGTCGTGACGACACCAAGTGTCGTGCCCGGTGTGCAAGCACTCGCGCCCGATGGTACACCATCGGCGAAGGTTGTCGAAACCGACACCAAGCGGCCACTGTTGGTATCAGCCCGATCGGTGCAAGCAATTCTGTTGTCTCATTCATCCGGGCTAACGGATTTGGAGACGGTTCATTGCGAGGGCCGGGTGAAAGTGCATCAGGATCCACAGCCGCCGCAGACAAAACCGGTGGACATGAACGGCGATACTCTGGATGTCACTCGCTACCCCACCGGGCACAAGTTGGTCATTGCCGGCGACGCCGATCGGGCTGCCGAGGTGAATCTGCCCGAGCTGTCGCTGCTCGGCCCGACGGTGATTCTGCATCAGGTGGAGAACATTGCCGAGGTGCATGGCCCCGGCGCGATGAAGATTCTCAGCACCACCGACTTTCAAGGCAACAAGCTCGCTAAGCCCACGGAATTGCTGATCACCTGGAAGCAGGAGATGCACTTTAACGGCCTTTTGGCCCGGTTTCAGGGTCATGTACAAGCCGACCAGGAGAACACACGGCTACTTTGCCACGGCATGCAGGTCACGCTGGATCGGCCGGTGCGATTGAATCAGCAACAGCCCGGCGCGGCGCCCGCTGAAACGAAAACCGTCAACGTCGCGAAGGTCGTCTGCGAAACCACGGGCAAGGAAGGCGATCCGCCCGTCAGCGTAGTCGATAGCCTGCGTGAAAACGGCGCAATCACGCGCTATCAACGCATCGAGTCGCACGAGTTGGCAGTGTTCAAAGGCGAAGGCCGCATGGAAGCTCCGGGGCCTGGCGAGGTGCGAATCATCCAGAAAGGTCCGAAGAGTACCCAAGCGCTGCCCGGTCCGGTTGCTCAACCGGTCAGCAAGTCAAAGGCTCCGTTGCCACCACCCGGGCCACCGGCCGAGGAATACAAACTGACGTGGGTGCGCTACAACCAGCGGCTGACCGTGTTCAACGATAAACACCTGGCCCAGTTCCGCAAGAACGTTGAAGTGTTGCACATCCCGGAAGACGACCCGGCCCTGCATCAGGATTTCAATGCCGTTGTAGCCAGGCTGCCGCCGCGTGCGTTGTATCTGAAGAGCGAAGAGTTGGATGTCTTCAGTCAGGACAAAGGTCCGCAGAAGTCCCACGTCCTGCAAGCGCGCATTCGTGCCGAAGTGCAAGTGGACAACTACTACGGCCAGGCCGATATCATTTCCTACGACGAGAGCAAACAGCAGATCATTTTTCAGGGCAATGCCAAGATCACCCAAATTCAAGGTCGCGGCCAAGCCAACAAAAGCACATCCGGCCAAAAGTTCATCTACAACCGTCTCACCGGCCAATTTACAGGTGAAAACGTCAATAGCATCACGACGAAGTAGGGGGCTGGACGGCGGAAAACATGCGTCGTTCATGCGAAGTCCGTCGGTTTGATGTGATTCTAACGGCAAATTAGAGCATTTTGATTTTCATTCTAGCGTGTAGCCAGCGTGGCGGAGGTAGTTGCGACATTCATCGGGGGTGACCCAATCGAGGGATTGGCCGAAGGCGTCCCAGAGTTCGTCGACGGTGCGGAGTTTTCGGCGGCGCA
>JANLTA010000277.1:0-11794 GCA_031362705.1 Gemmataceae bacterium
GCTTCACGTTTTACTCGGGTGGACAAACGAGGACTTCGCCGAACATTGCGACCAGGCCCTCACGCGATGGGTGGAGTGGTACGAAAATATGGAGATAAGCAAAAAACAGATGTATCGCGCTGCGGCAGGAGAATTACCGCCATATAAGACATTTCAATAAATGAAAAAATATAAAGTTTGTAGGTCATGCAATGAATCAAAACCGCTCTTGATGTATTACAGAGCGGCAGGAAACTGTGACGGCCATTACAACACTTGCAAGAACTGCTGGAGCGAGATAACGAGAAAGTGGAAAGCGGCGAATAGGCAAAGAACGAATGAATTGGCAAAGAAAAGCGTGGAACGTAGAGCGCCATCAATAAGCGAGAAGCGTAGGCGGAAATATGCAGAGAACAAGGAGAAATTTTTAGCGGCAACTAGGTCGTGGCGCAAAAAAAACAAGGAAAAGATTGGCCAATACGCGTGCGAATACCAGAGAACACATCGCCCTCTAAAGGCAGCCATTCAAAGGAACAGGCGAGCTAGAATCGCAGAAAGTTATGGATTTCACACTCTTAATGAGATTAATGATCTGTACTTGAAGCAGAAAAGCAAATGTGCTTGTTGTAGAAATCATTTGGGCACGAACTATCACGCTGACCACGTTATGCCGCTGGCACTCGGTGGCTCGAATGATATCTACAACATTCAATTGCTTTGCAGAATGTGCAACCAGATAAAGCATTGCAAAGACCCAATTGTTTTCATGCAATCGCAAGGGTTTTTATTGTGAGTTCTTTCGGGGGTGCGTCCGCTACGCACAAAACCTGCCGCCGGGGTCATTCGGGCGATCGGGGATGCGACCGTTACGCATGGCTCTGCAAAGGAGCGTTTCTTTGCTACCGCCGCCGGGAAATAGGGCGCTCGGAAGTCCGCCCGTAGAGGACAGTTGGAGTAGAAAATCATGGAAACAAACGTGGAAAAACTGATTCAAGCGGCAGCATCCGGAGAGGGGATTATCACCGACGACCGGGACATCCAGCCGCCCAATGGACCAAACGCAACGCCAACACCAGCTACACCGGTGGACGCAGGCGCGCCAGCAAGTACCGAAACGCGCGAGTTGAGCCCTGAAGAACGCGAGATCAAGGCTCTCATGCAGGAGATGGCAGCGGCACAAACACCGCCGGCTGTTACCGCTCCAACCGCTCCGGCAGCACCGGGAGCCGCGCCGACTGCACCAACGCCAGCAGCACAGGCGATTGCAGCGGCAACGGCATCACCGGCAGCAACGCCGCCAGCAGCCGAACCCGCAGCGCCAGGTACTCAGCCGCCGCCGAACGCAGGCCTCACAGCAGCATTGCGAGCAGAACGTGAAGCGCGCAGAAAAGCAGAGCAGGAAAACGCTTATTTGCGCGGCCAAATGGACGCGAGAATGCACGCCACAGGAGCGCCAGCAACGCCAGCAGCGCCAGTGTTGACACCGGAAGAGCAGGTCAAGGCCAAGCGCGAGGAACAAAAGGCATTGGCAGGACAGTTTGACGCCGCAAAAATCACGGCATCCGCGTGGGAAGAGCAACGGCAGAAAATCGAAGACGAGATCGCAGAAATTCGATCCAAGAACGCACAGCAAGCAGCGCCGGCAGCACCGGCAATGCAGACCGACTTGACGCTGGAGCAGCACAGCCAGCAGTTGACGAAGGACTACCCTGTGTTGAGCTTGCTTGGACAGGCTGATATTGAGCCGCTCGTCGCACTTGCGTATGCGCAAGCAGAACGCGCCGGAACTCCGATCCAACGAGGCACAGCAATTGGCACGCTTGATCTGCGCACCAGGGTAGCAAAACTGGCAACGCAGACCTATGCGGACGTGCTTGCAGCGGCCACGGCGGCCGGGCAGGTTGTCGCGCCAGCAGCGCCAGTGCCATCTACTCAACAGGGATTGTCGCCAGCAGCAGCCGCGCGTGATGCAACGCTGAACGCAGCAGCGAATTTCCCACCGAACACAAATAACATGGGAACGGCAGCCAATACTGTTCAGCCATCAGAAACCGAGTTGGATGCACGACTCGCTGGAATGAGCGTCGCCGAACAGGACCAACTGTTGTTATCCATGCCGGACATGGTAAGGAAGCTCACGGGCGTAGCACTGCCTCCCCCGAGGCGGTAGACCCCGTACAAAGGAGAACTAGTCTTGAATACGGACTTTGGTTCGCTTACAACGCTACAGAAGCGCATGTGGAGTGCGCTGGTCAACTTGCAGGGCCGCGATGACAATTTTTTCGAGTCGAACGGCTTTGTGTCGTCCAGCACCCAAGACACCGGGAAAGTCATTCAACGCGTTACTGAACTCACCAAAACGGAACGTGGAACCGAGTGCGTCATGCCCTTGGTTGCCGATCTGACAAGTGGCGGAGTTGTAGGCGACAACGATCTGGACGGAAACGAAGTAAGTCTGGTGGCAGATTCACTGACCATCAGGATTGACCAATTGCGCAACGGCGTGAAGTCTGCCGGTCGCATGAGCGAGCAACAGACCGTTTTGCGGTTCCGCGTGCAAGCCAAGGATGCTCTTGCCTTCTGGCTCGCGGACACGAAAGACGACCTGACGTTCATGACCGCTGCTGGCCGCGCCTATTCGCTCAACACGGATGGGTCGGTTCGCACGGGCACGCAGATCCCGCAGTTGCGGTTCGGCGCGGATGTGACGGCACCAACCGGGAACCGGATCATGCATGCCGGAACCGCAACATCGGAAGCGTCCTTGACGGCCGCCGATACGATGACGTGGAACCTGGTGATTGCGGCGAAGTCGTTTGCGAAACGCAAGCGCGTGCGCCCGATCCGTGCCGGTGGGCGCGGTTATTACATCCTCGTCCTGTCAACGGAGCAGAGCCGGGATCTGTCGAGTTCAAGTGACTACAAAACGCTTCAGGCCCAGGCAATGCCACGCGGCATGGACAACCCGCTGTTCACCAATGCCAAGCGCGTGATAGAGGACGTTGTGCTTTACGACCACCAGAAGCTGTTCAACACGTTGGGCATGACCTCCGGTTCAAAGTGGGGCGCAGGCGGTACCATTGACGGCGCGCAAGCAATGTTGATGGGCGCTCAGGCGATTGGCATGGCGCAGTTGTCGGATGGTTCCCCTGGATTCGAAGAGTCGGATAAAACCGACTACGGCAATCGTCAGGGTCTCGGAATCGGTCGTATCTTCGGTCTCAGAAAATCGGTGTATAAGTCTCGCTATGACAACCAGTCAAGCGAAGACTACGGCATCGTTCATCTGAAAACCGCAGCTCGCGCATAAGGGGAAATGACATGACAAAACGTGTGAAATTTCAACTCTCAGACGAGCTGGGTCGCGCCATCGTTGATTCGGGCGGCAAGGTCATGGCGGTAGCCAGAACGCGAGCAACCCTGACCTATCTTGGCCAGACAGCTAACTTTGCTGCTGGCCTTGTGCTCACCGGTGCAACTTCAGGCGCAACCGCGAAAATCCTGTCGGACTCCGACTCCGGGGCCACAGGAACGCTCACCCTTATTTCCATCGAGGGTATCTTCACGCAAGGCGAGGCCATCACGGATTCGGCTACGGGTGCCGCAGTAGCGGGCATCTTCACCGCGTCCCAGGTTCTGTCGTGCGCGAAGGAGCGTGTGTTCAACAAGTCCGGGCAGGTCATCAACAACCCGGTTTCGTTGGTCACTGGCGGGGCGGAGTTTTTCGTCGGGGATCAGGTGCAGTCGCTTGATCTGTATATCCAAAGCCCGACCGGGCACTTCGTTGTCAAGCGCGATATCAAGCCGGAGGACACCGGCAGCTACACGATCGACACGTCGGTTCGACACACCCTCATGCAGATTCCGTTTCATGCCGTGGACTACACGGCTGCGGCGGAGGTCAGCACCGGGTTTGTTGAGCCGAGCAATGCGATCATGCTGCCGAATCCTTCGGTTCGTGTTCTGACGTTGCAGGCAGGCAGGAGCATCCAAGTCGGCGGGCTGTCCTCAGAAACCAACGGTAACGCATCTGGGTATATCGCTGCGGTATCGTTGGCGGCTGCTGGCGTGGTGAAAGCTACCGTCTTGAACGGTGCCAACACCATGGGCGCTTACTTCGAGGTGCAGGACTCTGCCAATGCCGGTGACATCGCGCCGGAAGGCAGGGTAACGCAGCCGAACACGATCACGATCACGACACTGGCAGCAACGGTGTCGGCAGAAGGATGGGCGAACTTGCCTGTCATGCTGGTCAACTGATCTGGGTCGCATCGTTATCGGGCAATAAGAAGCAGCCGGGCGCCGAAAGGCTCCCGGCTTTTCTCAACAAGTCAGGAGAGAGAACCATGGGACCAGAAAATCTGTACGGCGAAAAAGAAGTAAACGTGTTTGACTTGAACCAAACCGGCGACGGGCCGCGGAAGCACGATGTCGTTATCCGAAGCGACCGCGATGGCCGGGTGCTGGAGACGAAGACGTATGAACTTTGGCGAATCAAAGGGACGGTCATGCCGATTGACCACGGCATCAAATTTCTCAAGGACGCCAGCTTCAAGGTGGAAACGATGACCGGCATTCCGCTCACGCCGTTGCGCGAGAGCCAGACCAACAACAATGCCGTCAAACTGGCCGACGACGAGGTGGTTGCCACCTACACCGAGTTGACCGAAGAGGCGCTCTACAAGCGTTGCAAGGTGATGGCCGGGTCGGAAGAGCTTGATGGCAATTCGGGCAGGGACGCGATGATCCAGTTCATGCGTCGGCGCCGTGGGATGCAAATCAGCGAAGGGCGCGATCCTGGCGCTGAAGCGCTGGCATCCAAGGGCATCGGTGAAGCCATGTCGGCGGATGAAACCGCGCAACTCCTGGGTAACAGCGATTACGTCGAATCCACCAACAAGTCCAGTGAAGCGGCGGAATTGGCGCGATCAGCATCACGCCAGCAGCGCCGGGCAGCGCCACTTGACGCTCTGACAGCGTAATAGCGATGTCTCGCCGTCATAAGGCAAACCAGATCGCAGAGCGCGCGCTTCGAAGGATTCGCGCGTTCTCGATCAATGACGAGCAGGCGGACGCTGAGGAATTGCTGGAGGCGTTGTACTGGATGGATATGGCGGTCGCGTACCGGACCGGCACGGAAAAGTGCCACTGGCTGCAAGCCCAGACCGTGAACATGCCGCTGGTGGCGAATCAGCTTCAGTATGACCTTGCGAACAGTCTCGGGACGGCATGGCCTTCAACGGGAATCGCGTGGGTGACGGCGGCGTACTGGACGGCCAATAACGCGGCGTCGCCGCCAAATCAAGAGCCGATGGAAATGCTCACGCGCCGCCAGTACGAAGAGCGCAAGACCGGCGGTTCCTCGGGATCGCAGTCAGAACTTTACATCGACCGGCAGACGGAGAACGAGCAGGTGTTCCTGCTGACGCCACCGAGCAGCGTGCCAGGCTCGATCAACTTCGTTCTTCAGAGGCTTGCGAAAGACCTTGTCACCAATCCAGTCAACCCTGGCAATCTGGATCACGGATTCCATCAGGCGTGGCAGTTGTGGTTGACGATGGAAACTGCCATGTATATCGGCAGCGGCCCGGTGAGAAAACTGCCGAACGATGAAATTGCCGACATCCGGGCGACAGCCGATGATATGTGGACGAAGCTGAGCGTGAGGAACGACAAGGAAACCAGAAGCGAGCCGCGGCGCGTTGCGCCATGGGGTATCAGGTAAAAAAGGACAGCCATGCCCAATCGTCTACGCATTCGCGATTTTGAACTGGCCAACCGTCTGTATGCCGGAGCCGAAGTCACGTTCTGGGGGGTGACTGCCGGCGTGAAAAACGCAACCAGAATCACCCTGTACGAGGCGATCACCGGGGTTGCGGTTCTGTCGAATCCTCAGAGGCTGAATTCTCTGGGCAGGCTCAAGCAAGCCGTCTACATAGAAGACAGCACGATTGCAACGATTACCGGCGTGACGTTCAGCGCGCACGACACCGGGATTATCTACAACGAAGTGGATGCCGTTGCAGCCGTCAACGCGGCATTGACAGCGCACTTGGCTGACACGGTAGACGCGCATGACGCCAGCGCGATCAGCTACGCCGGTGGCGCTGGCTTGTTGGCAACGGATGTCGAGGCGGCAATCGACGAACTTGCCACCGATGTTTTGGACGCAGCGTGGACTGCCGGCCCTGCACCGACCTACGTTTCTGCCACCCAGTTCACGCTTGTTGGCAACCAGACGGCGATCTTTACAGTAGGCCGTCGGGTAAGAATCGTTGATTCTGGTGGTACGAAGTACGGCTCGATCAGGACATCAGTATTCGCCGCTCTGACGACGATTACGCTGGATCAGGATTCTTCTGCTCTTGCCACTCCGCTGACGAGCGTGAGTTATGGCTTGGACAATCCTGCGGCAACGTCGTTGCCCGTATACCCAGACACGCTGGCGGTGCGCGGCGGGTCGGCTGACGAAAGCAAGAAGTACCGCGTCGAGACTGATACCAACGTGCCGGTCGCAACGACCGTGGTCGGGACAATACCGTCGGTGAGCGGAACGCATTCCTGGACTACTGAGCCCACCGGCCTTGTCCAGTTCCCGGCCATGTGGATGCAAGGACTTGTGCCATCGAACAACGCCGGTGATGCGGTCAACGATCTGGACTTCACCGCCGGGCAGTGCCGAGACGATACCAACGTCCGCAATATCGTAACCGCCGCCCTGACCAAACGATCTGACGCCACTTTTGTCGTCGGCACGAATCAGGGCATGCTGGACACCGGCGCCATCGCCGATGGGAATTACGACGGCTACGACATCCTGCGCACGGACACCGGGATCACGGACAAGTTGTGCTGTGTCGAGGGCGCGGCACCATCGATGCCGTCGGGCTACACGCTAAAGCGCAGGACATTCTGGTTCAAACGTGTCGCCGGAACCATCGTGGCATTCAAGGCCATAGAAATTGAAGGCGGCGGACTGGGTTGGCTGTGGACTTCGCCGACACTGGACATCAACCTTGCTAACACCCTGACGACGGCGCGACGCACGGACGCAGTAAAGGTGCCGTTGACTTTCTCTGTCATGGCGAGCCTGAATGTGCAATTGAATGATGCCGTCACCGGCTATGATGTCTGGATTTACAGCCCTGACCAGGCGGACTTGGCGCCCAGCTTGGGGGTAACGCCTCTAAGCAATATCCGAAGCGGAGTCGCAGCGGCAACCTCGCAGCAAATGGATGTCAGGACAAGCGCAGCAGGAACGATTGCCGCAAGATCGAACTTGGCGACCGTGGACTTGTATGCGGTTTCGACGATGGGCTTTGAGTGGAGCAGGAGAAACACATGATCATCGGACGCAATCTTAACGGCACGATCTACGGCGCGTGGACAAGTGAGCAGCCGAATGACGCCGATCATCCGCGCATGGAAGAGGTTGCGGACGATCATCCGGACGTTGTTGAGTTCTTTTCGCCGAAAGCCGTCGCTGCTGATCCGATCAACGACCTGCGCATCGCAATGAAGGCCGATCCGCTGTTGCTGAACAAACTGAGGGCGCTGCCATGAATGATTTTTTCATTGCCGTTGGATTCGCCATAGCTGGCATGACGAACGGAATTTCAGATTGCAAAAACTGCGACAAGTACCAGTACAGCGAGAGCAGCGTACAGCCAGCACTGTCCGTAGAGGCGCGCCAAGACCGCTTCGGCCTGATGTTGAGCGCGGGACGGTCTGTGCGTTGGGGCGAAGGCGTTGCCGGCCCGAAATACTTCGCGGCCAAGGGTGACGCCAGTGGCGAGGGCTTGGTTGCCGATATCAAGCAGACGGTGGATTCGCGATGGCTGGCATTGCAGGGCACTTACACGCACCCAGTCGGGCCGGTCGGACTTCGCTTCATGGCGGGCATGGCGCGAGTACACGGCGACAATCACGAACGCGGAACCTACGATTACGGCACCGGGCCTTACTGGGTTGAACACAAGAACAGCACTAAGGAATACCGGCCCATCTACGGGCTTGGCGTCGAGTACGCGGAGGATAGCTGGCTCGCCCGCGTTGAATGGCAGGTGATCGAAAACGCTGTCGAGTCGTACTGGACGCGCAGCAATCGAATCAGCGCCTTTAATTTGCAAGTTGGCCGGAGATTTTAGATGTCGCCAATCTACAAGGCCATCGCCGACCTGATCGGCAACACGGAAAGCGCAGGGCTCATGCTGGCGCTGGTAATTTCCGTTGGTGCGAACGGCTTCTTGGGGTACTTCCACATCGTTTGGCGCCGCGAAGAGCGACAAGATCGCAAGGCCGTTGAAGCAACCATCACCGGCGTCAGGGTGGCGATTGAAGAGTCGAACAAGGCGGTAGGAGAAACGATGCAGGACGTGAGGAACGCGATATCCGCAATGACCGGGAGACCGATATGAAACTTTCTCAGAGATTGATGAAGTTATTCGCCCCGGTGTGCGAGAAGGAACGACTGACATTCCGTGAGGAACTTTCCAGAACGCAGGCAATGGCGGAAGACATGACGAGATCGCTGAGATTTGGCGCCGCCAATGTCACTGTGAAATCGCCAGGGAAAAGGAGCGCGTAATGGCTCAAAGGGTTCAGGAATTTGATTTGTGGCAGCCGAGTTACGGTGGCGCCAGCGTGGAAATCTACAACGCCAACACCGGAACTCTCGCCAGCGTCTACACCAATGAAGCGCTGACTGTGGTGGCGCCCAATCCGCAAACGCTGCTCGACTTGGTTGTGGGCGACATAGCGTATGGTAAGTGGGCTGTGCCTCTGTATGTTGGCGTTCCGTACTACCTGGTTATCAACGGCAACGCCACCGGCATCGTTCGTGCGCCACTGACGGACTTGGTTGGGGCAAATGCGAGCCAGGCAGTGGTAACGCCAACAGGATACACGGCGTCCATAGCGATCAATGACCTGTTCGCCTTCAACGTCATTGCCGAGTTCTACGGAGTATTTGGCGGTTCAGCCAGCGCCAATGACGCGATTCTTGACGCAGCCATTGGGCAGGCCGCGGCGCTTGGCGTGGACGTGTTATTGCCGGCCAACAAGACCATCCCGACCAATCCGATATCGCTGCCGGCAAACGTCCGGCTTCGCGGCAGGGGTAGAGATTCGACCATCATTCAGATCAATCAGGCGAGCAGCAATGCCGTGAACTTCACCGGTGATCGCGCTGGCTTGGTAGACCTGACGCTCGACGGTGTTGGCAAGCAGTCTCTGTCGGTCGGTCTGCGCGCCAGCAACAAGCATTACGTGTCTCTTGAAAATGTCCTGATAAAACGCTTCGATACCGGAATTCTGACGGACGGCATCACGTATCACGCCTACAAGGAAGCCACCGTAGAGGATTGCAATACCGGAGTGAAAAGCTATGCCGGGGCAGAGCTTTCCGGTTCCAACCTGGACTCTTTCCACAACAGTTGGATTGGCGGGCGCGTGTGGGCGTGCTCGACAGGGATGCTGTTGCAATCGGTGGAAAAAAGCGTCAAGCATTTCTCGTTTGCAGGAATCTCCTTCGTATCGAACAGCGTCGTCGCCCTGAAGTTAGACGGAGCGAAATTCCTAGGTTTCGACGACTGCACATGGCTCACCAACGCCATAAACGTGCAGATCAAGGATAACGACACTCCCAACAAAAATACTTCGGGCACGATACTGTTCGATGGCGGGCGGATGAATACCGGTCAATTCACTCTGGCCGGAGAATGCGCTGACATTGTTCTGCGCCGCATGAATCTTGAGGGGGTAGGATTTTCTCTTGGCGTACTGAAGAACAACATTCTTCTTGAGGATTGCATAGAGAACGCCGCCGTCACGGTTTTAGGAACCGGAGCCCTCGCCCTGTTGCGCAGCCGAACCGTTGTTGCAGACAGCCCGTCCAGCCTGGTTGTGACGACCGGCGCCGTGGCAACGAAGGCGTGGGGCATCAGGTTGGACCCGGGCAACAGAGTCAACATCGTGGCCAGAATCGTCGTGAATGCGCGCAACACGATTGACTATGCCATGTACAACATAGCCCGCAGTGCGCACCGTCCGGGATCGACGCTGGCCTACCTGAATCAGACCGCAAACTTTACTGTCGGTGACATCATCACCGGCGGCACGTCAGGCATGCAGGCGCGCATAACTGCTGACGCCGACGCCGGAGTGGCAGGCACTTTGACTTTGCGCGATATCACCGGAGAGTTCGTCAGCGGAGAGATCATCGTCGGCGCAGCCTCTGGTTCTGCCGAGGTCAACGGCGTTCTGGCGCATCAGAACTGCGTGCTGCTTGGCGCGACGACCCCTATTCAGAACCCCGTCGAGAACGACGCGGCATTTGCCTGCGACTTCAACGTGCAGGCCGACGAGGTTGTCATCGAGGCAACTGGAGTTGCGTCGAAAAGTCTCGAATGGAATGTTTCAGCAAGCACGGTGTTTGGATAATGCCAGTCGATTGGGTTGATGCGCCTCTTAGCAGCAAACTTTTCACGAATGTGAAGGAGGCCGCTTTGACGCGCGCCTCCGCCTCATTGGAAAATCTATTCATCAACGAGGCTGGCGGGCAGAGTCGATTCCCGGGATTGGCTGGCTTCGCTACGTTGCAAGGCTCATCCCCAACTTATCTGCACGAATGGCAGGGAGACTTGGTTGCCGTTTCGAACAGCAAGGTCTATCGAATTGACCAGGAGGCCAATGTTGATGATGTCACCGGGGCGCCAGTGGAAGGGAACAAGCGCGCCATATTTGACCGGACGGCGAATGACATGGTTATCGCCGCCGGTGCGCGCATCATCCGCCTGCGTGGGCCGCTTACCGAGATTCTGAGCGACGATGCTCCGCTGGCAACGCATGTGCAATTCATCGACAACTACCTTGTCGCCAACGAGGTTGGGCTGAGTGCGTGGCAATACTGCGAGCCAGCCGACTTCGGTAAGTGGAATGCCCTGAATGCGGTGCTGTCCAACAGCAAGCCAGATCCGGTAAGCGCCATTCTCGTGACGCCGTTTCGTGAGGTCATGGTTGCGGGGGCAGACTCCATCGAACAATTCGAGAGACTGGCAACCGGCACCACGCCTTTCTTCCGCAGATGGGCGTCCGGCGATGGCGTCAAGGCGCCGTACACCATGGTCTTTGCCGACAATGCGCTGTGGGCCATCAACCCGCAATCCGAGTTCAGCCGCATCAGCGGTCAGGCGCCGCAACCATCTTCCGGAGACATTGGACGCACGCTTGAGGGCATTCCGTTCGAGGCGTGGGAAACGGCATGGACCGCGGCCCCATTCATCAGCGGCCAAAAGTTCATCCTTCTGTGCATCCCGGACGCGCCGAACGTGTACGGCACAATGGGCATCACCCTGTTGTTCGAGTACCGGTCGCTCAAGTGGTACACGCTCTACGGATGGGACGCGGTGAAGGTGCTGCCGACGGCGTGGCCTGGACATTCCTACCATCGCATGTGGGATCGACACTTCGTTGGCGGGCTCGGGAAGGTGCTGGAACTCAGAGAGGATGCCTACACAAACGATGGGCAGGTGCAGCGCATGTACGGCCGCACCGCCGTCATCTCTGCATGGGGCGAGGTGTCAGTTGACAACTTCCGGCTGCGCATAAAGCGCGGGCTTGGCGACAACGACTCTGCGCCGGTCATCCGGGTTCGTGCAAAGCGCGACAACTCGAAGCTGACGAAGTGGAAGGAAAAGACGCTCGGCAAATCAGGCGACACGGAGTTGTTCATAGAGTTCGGCGGCATGGGCACGGCGAAAACGTGGCAATTCGAATACGAAGTTCGTGCGCAGTGCGAGGTCGAGATCGTCTCGAT
>JANLTA010000284.1:0-8851 GCA_031362705.1 Gemmataceae bacterium
CAGCGGCTGCCGAAGTCGGCAAAGGCACCCTCTATCGCTACTTCCACGATAAAGACGATTTGTATTTTGCGCTCTTAGCGCGTTCGGCGCGACAGATGCAGGAACGACTTGCCCAAGCCGTTGCAATGGACGGCACCATTCGCGAGAAGCTCGTGGCCTTCATCGCTTCGGGCTTTGACTTTTTCGATGGCCAACCGCAATTGGCCTCACTGATTCAACGTGCCGAGGTGTTGCACGGAGTCGATTCGCCGTGGCACGCCGCCCGCGCCACCATATATATGACGACTTTGGAGCTGTTCCGTCAGGCGGCGGCGGCCGGAGAGTTCACCATCCGCGAACCGGAACTGGCCGTTCATCTACTTTGGGGCGGCACGCGGAGCGTCCTTTTGTTCAGCCCGCAGCCGCGACGCGAGGGACTGGCCGAGGCGATTGTGGCCAATTTTCTGGGCGGTTCAGCGGACAAACCAGCCTGCGCCGCGCCCATAGTGCCGGATTTCCCGGCATAGTCGTCTCATTCTCCCGTAGAAATATGCCATGATACAGCGATAGCCGCTCGGGGAGGCCGAGCATGGCTGCGCGCACCGAATCCCCCGATGTTGCAACCGTCGATCCTTCAACGACCGATCGATGCCGCGGCGCTAGCGCTGAACGGCTTGCCCGCTTGTCGCAATGGCACCGTGACACCGGCTGGCCGCGATCTATTGCATTGCCTCGACCATTCATTCACTCAACATGCCAGCGCCAGCGCCATCGCAGCGGGCGAAATCAGTTTGACGTATCAACAACTTGCGCTGCGATCCAACCAGTTAGCACATTGGTTGGCAACTCATCATGTCGGGCCGGATGTATCGGTCGGCGTGCGCATGCCCAAGTCACCCGAAGCGCTGATTGCCATACTGGCCATCCTTCGTGCCGGTGGCTGTTATGTGCCGTTGGACCCGGGTTATCCGGCCGAGCGCCTGGCCATGATGGTCGAGGACGCCCAGCCGTGCCTGGTGCTGGACGGCAAGGCACTGACTGAGCTATCTTCGTGTCCAACAGATGCGCTGCGCGTCCACACCACTGACGACAATCTCGGCTATATCCTGTTTACCTCCGGCTCGACTGGCCGACCCAAAGGTGTGGCCATGCGCCGCGGGCCGTTGCGCAATCTCATCGACTGGCAATGCCGCGAATCCGCCATGGGTGCGGGCGATGCCACTTTGCAGTTCGCGTCGCTGAACTTTGATGTGTCGTTCCAGGAGATCTTCTCGACCTGGGCCACCGGCGGAACGTTGGTACTGCCCAGCGAAGCCGAACGCCGCGATCCGACGGCATTGCTGCGATTGATCGAAGCGCGCAACATTCGCCGGCTGTTCGTGCCGTTTGTGATGTTGCAACACTTGTGCGAAGCGGCGACCACTCCGCCGGCCTGTTTGCGTGAGATCATCACGGCCGGCGAACAGTTGCAAATCACACCGGCGGTGCGGCGGTTCTTTACGGCGCTACCCGGCTGTACGTTGCACAATCACTATGGGCCGACGGAGGCTCATGTGGTCACGAGTTGCACGCTCAGCGGCAAACCAAGTGCGTGGCCAACGTTGCCGGTGATTGGGAAGCCGATTGATAACGCCGCCATTTACGTCGTGGATGATGCCGGCAAGCGTGTCGCCGATGGTGATCCGGGTGAAATCTGGATCGGCGGCGATGTGTTGGCCCGCGAGTACCTTGGCCGGCCGGAGCTGACGAATGAACGGTTTCGCCCCGACCCGTTCCGAATCGGTGGCCGTGTTTATCGCACGGGCGATCTCGGTCGATTCAACGATCATGGCGACCTGGAGTTTCTTGGCCGGCTCGATCAACAAGTCAAGATTCGCGGCTTCCGAGTGGAGCCGGGCGAAATCGAAACGGTGTTGTGTGGCCATGCGACGGTAGCGGCCGCCGCGGTCGTCGCACGAGAAGATGCGCCCGGCGACAAACGACTGATTGCCTATGTGGTCAGCAAACCGGGTCAGCGCGTCTCCTCGGACGACTTGCGTAGACATGTTGGCGAGCGCTTGCCGGACTTCATGGTACCGGCCGTCTTCGTAACGATGTCGTCCCTTCCGTTGACACCGAGCGGCAAGGTGGATCGCAAGGCACTGCCCGCGCCATCGCGCGAGCGGCCGACGCTGCCCATGTCCTTTGTCCCGCCACGCTCCGTCACGGAAATGTACATCGCAACCATCTGGTGCGATGTGTTGCAACTCGACCAAGTCGGTATCCACGATCCGTTCTTCGACCTCGGCGGCAATTCGCTGGCGCTGGCCAGGGTGCATGTGCGACTTCAGCGCGATTTGCCACTGGCAGCGCTTTTTCAATACCCGACCATCGCGACATTGGCGGCGGCTCTCGACGGCGAACCGCAACAGTCAGCGACAAGTACGGTTGCGAGGATCGCCATTGATGAACCCATCGCCATCATCGGTATGTCAGGGCGCTTTCCGGGTGCCGACGATGTCGATGCGTTTTGGTTGAACTTGTGTGCCGGCGTCGAATCCATCTCTCGCTTCAGCGACGACGAGTTGCGGGCATCCGGCATACCCGAGCATTTGCTCGTTGATCCGGAGTATGCCAAGGCACGCGGCGTGTTGAACAACGCCGACCATTTCGACGCGGGCTTCTTCGGTTATCAACGCCGGGAAGCGGAATTGACCGACCCGCAACAGCGCGTGTTTCTCGAGACCGCGTGGGCGGCGTTGGAACATGCCGGCTTGCCGCCGGAGCGCATTCGCGGTCGTGCCGGTGTCTTTGCCGGCGCGAGCATGAACACGTATTTGTTGCACAATGTGTTGGCTCGGAGTGAAGCATCCGCCACGTTCCTGCGCGAGTTCCAGTCTGGTGGGTACAACATTCTTGTCGGCAACGATAAGGATTATCTAGCGACGCGCGTCGCCTTCAAGCTCAATCTGCGCGGCCCCGCCGTAAGCGTGCAGACGGCCTGTTCCACCTCGCTCGTCGCCATCTGTGAAGCAGTTGAGAGTTTGCGCTCCGGTCAATGCGATGTCGCGCTGGCCGGCGGTGTATCGGTCACCTTCCCGCAGAAACGCGGCTCGCTGTATCAGGAAGGCGCGATCACGTCACCCGATGGCCATTGCCGGCCATTCGACGCCGACGCTCGCGGCACGGTATTCGGTGAAGGCGTCGGCATCGTTGTGTTGAAGCGACTGAGCGAAGCCTTAGCCGATGGCGACACCGTGTATGCCGTCATTCGCGGCGTCGGTTTATCGAACGATGGCTCGGAGAAAGTCAGCTACCTCGCTCCCAACATCGCAGGGCAGGCGGAAGCCGTCACGCGAGCCTGGCAACAAGCTGGCTTCGATCCATCCACTGTTGGTTACATCGAAGCACACGGCACCGGCACGCCGATGGGTGACCCCATCGAAGTCGCGGCGTTGGCCCAGGTGTTTCATGGTGCTTCAGGCTCTTGCCGGCTCGGTTCGGTAAAAGCCAACGTAGGCCATATGGAAGCCGCCGCCGGCGTCACCGGGCTGATCAAGTCGGTGATGGCATTGCATCATCAGCGTGTGCCGCCGACGCTGCATTTCCGTTCTCCGAACCCGGCGTTGACTTTGGAGCGCACACCGTTCCGCGTCAACGCAGCAACGGAAATATGGACAAGCGACCATCCGCGCCGCGCCGGTGTCACCTCACTCGGCGTCGGCGGCACCAACGCCCACGTCGCACTTGAAGAAGCTCCCATCACCAACAAGACTGGCCCCGCGTGGTCACAACAAGCGCTGGTGGTTTCGGCACGCAGCCCGCAAGCACTTGCCGCCGCCTCGACGCGCCTTGCCGACCATCTCAACTCGCATCCCGACATCAATTTGGCCGACGTGGCCTACACACTGCAAGTCGGTCGGCGTTCATTCGACCATCGCCGCTTCGTTGTCGCCGATTCCGTAAGTACCGCTACGGCCGCGCTGCGTGACGGATCTGACAATCGCCGCGCTACGGCAACTCCCTCGGTAATGTTCCTCTTTCCGGGCCAGGGTTCCCAATCGCTGCACATGGCCGCCGGCTTGTATGCCGCCGAGCCGACGTTCAAGGCCCAACTTGATCTTTGTGCTGAACTGCTGCGACCGCACCTTGGCTTCGACTTTCGTGAAGTGCTGTTCCCATCTGAATCCAACGAAGAATCGGCGCGGGAGCGATTGAACCAGACCGCAATCACTCAGCCGGCGCTGTTTGCCGTCGAGTATTCGTTGGCACAGACGTGGATCGGCTGGGGCATTCGGCCCACGGCAATGTTCGGCCATTCCATCGGTGAATACGTTGCCGCGTGCCTGGCCGGTGTCATGTCTTTGGACAATGCACTTGCACTGGTGGCACAACGTGGCGCGCTGATCCAAGCTTGCCCGACCGGGGTGATGCTGGCCGTCCGCGCGGCCGAAGGGGATGTGCGTGCGACGCTGCCTGCCAATCTCGACATCGCCGCGATCAATGGACCAACGCAAACGGTCGTTTCGGGTTCTCCCGATGCCATTGCCGCCTACGAGACACAACTGGCCGCGAAGTTCATTCAGTCCAAACGGTTGGTCACATCGCACGCATTCCATTCGGCATTACTCGAGCCCGCTGCTCAACAGTTTCGTGAAGTGGTGAGCAAGGTTGCTCTGCAACCACCAAAGACACCCTTTATATCATGTGTCACCGGCCAGTGGATCACGCCCGAGCAAGCGACTAGCGCCGATTATTGGGCGTCGCAATTGCGGCAAGGAGTGCGTTGCGGGGATGGCTTGCGAACATTGGTTGGTGACGAAACCGTTGCACTGTTAGAAGTCGGCCCCGGCAGCACGCTCGTCAACTTGGCACGGCAACTGTTGCCGCGCGAGCGAATTGCCGACGCCATCGCCAGTCTGCCAAACGACGCCGATGATGTGACCAGCGTGTTAACGGCGTTCGGCAAGTTATGGCAAGCTGGCGTCGAAATCGACTGGCATCGCTTCCACGCTCTTAGCCCACGTCGGCGCATCGGGTTGCCAACGTATCCCTTTGAACGGCAACGCTACTGGATCGAACCACCGGCAGTTTCGGCAGATACGGTCGCGCCAATAGTTGCGGAAACTGGCTCCGAAGCAGTCATCGACACACCAATCGTTGTCGCGGCCACCTGCGGATTACTGCCACAGGTGCAACAACTCTTCGCCGAGTTAGCCGGGTCCGACGCGGCCGCCATTGAACCTGGTGCCAGCTTTTTCGAGTTGGGTTTCGATTCGCTATTTCTCACACAGGCCGTGCAAGCCGTGCAGGCCAAGTTCGGCGTCCGCGTCAGCTTCCGCCAATTGCTGGAAACTTTCGATACGCCGGGCAAGTTGGCCGAGCATCTCGAAAAGGTGCGGCCTGCGCCGTTACCCGCCGCCGTAGTCGTGCCGGTGGCCTCAGCAGCCGCGAAGCCCGAAACGCCGAGCATCCTTGGCACCTTTACGCCGGCGCCGCGAACGACCGATGTGGACTGGTCGCCACGGCAACTGCGTTTCGTCGAGGAGTTCGTTGCCCGTTACACCCGCAAAACGGGCAAGTCGAAGCAGCATACCCAGGATCATCGCCGCGTCCATGCCGATCCACGCACGGTCTCCGGCTTTACGCCCATGTGGAAGGAGATGGTCTATCCGCTTGTGGTGGACCGCTCCGCTGGTGCGCGACTCTGGGATATCGACAATAATGAATATATCGACCTGTTGAACGGTTTCGGGCCGGACTTCCTGGGCCACTCGCCGCCGTTCGTCGTTGCCGCGCTCGAGAAACAACTGCAAGCCGGTTACGAAGTCGGCCCGGTGTCGCCGTGGGCCGGCGAACTGGCGAAACTCGTTTGCGAAATGACTGGGCTGGATCGCGCGACCTTTGTCTGCACGGGTTCCGAGGCCGTGCAGGCCGCCCTGCGTGCCGCTCGCACCGTCAGTGGCCGCGATCAGGTCGTCACCTTTGCCCGCGATTATCACGGCAACTTCGACGAAGTATTGCTGCGCGGCACCCACGACGGTTCACGCCCGGCCATGCCGAGCGCACCCGGCGTGCCGCGGGGTGCCACCGGCAACATGATTGTGTTGGAATACGGCACCGATGAATCACTGGAGGTGATTCGCCGGCTCGCACCCAACCTCGCGGCCGTGCTGGTCGAACCGATCCAAAGTCGCCGACCTGAATGGCAACCGCGTGAATTCTTGCGCGAGCTGCGCAAGATCACCGAACAATCGCAAACCTGCCTGATCTTCGACGAAGTCATCAACGGTTTCCGTTTGCACGCAGGCGGAGCTCAGGCCATGTTTGGCATCCGCGCCGACCTGGCGACTTATGGCAAAGTCGTCGGCGGTGGCATGCCCATTGGCGTGGTCGCCGGGCAGGCCCACTGGATGTCGTGCTTCGACGGCGGCTTCTGGAGTTTTGGCGACGACTCGATTCCCGAGTTCGGCCGCACGTTCTTCGCGGGCACGTTTGTCCGCCATCCGATGGCGCTGACTGCTGGCGTCGCCACGTTGCAACACATCAAGGAACAAGGCCCCGCACTGCAGGAGCGACTTAACGCAACAAGCGACCGGTTCGTCGCAGAGTTAAACGCCATCGCCAAGTCGGGTGCGGTGCCGCTGCAAATCGTTAATTGCGGCTCGCTCATGTTCTTCCGCGTGTTGCAGGGCAGCAAGGAAGCGAGCCTGCTGTTTTACATGCTGCGCGAACGCGGCGTGTACATCCTCGAAGGCTTCCCGAGTTATCTCAGCACGGTCCATACGGACGCCGATCTTGCCGCCGTTGTCTCAGCCTTCCGTGACTCCGTGACCGAATTACGCTCGCATGGTTTCTTCGGTGCAACACCCGATGTCATCGTGCCGAGCAACGATTTGGTGCCGTTAACGGAGGCCCAGCGCGAGTTGTGGCTGGCCGCCCAATGTGGCGACGATGCGTCACGAGCTTTTAACGAGACCTGCACGTTACGAATCCGTGGCACGTTTGACCCGGCCGCATTCCGTCGTGTCGTGAAACTGTTAGTAGAGCGCCATGATGCGCTGCGTGCAACTTTCGATTCTTCCGGTGCCGGTCAGCGCTTCCGTGATTTCGTCGCCATTGATGTACCGCTGCATGATTTCTCGACGTTATCACAGATCGACCGCGGCCAGCGTCTGTTGGAATTGCAAGACGCCGAAGATCGTGTGGTCTTTGACCTGGCCAACGGCCCCTTATTGCGTGTGCAAATAGTGCGGCTCGCGGATGATGACCACGCCGTGCTGCTCACTGCTCACCACATCGTTTGCGATGGCTGGTCATACGACATTTTGTTGCATGATCTTGGTCAGCTCTATGCAACCGCGAGTGGTACCCCGGCCTCTTCATTTGCGGATTACGCGCGACGACACGCGAGCCGGTCCAGCCCGGATCTGGCATGGTGGCGCGACAAGTTCGCGCCGTTGCCGCAACCGGTAGATTTGCCGACCGACCGAGTTCGGCCGGCGCATCGCACCTTCCGCGGCGCGCGATTTACGCAGCACCTTGGTAATCGACGCTCGCAAGCCGTGAAACAAGCCGCGGCACGACTCGGCTGTACGCCCTACGCCACGTTGTTAGCCGGCTTCCACGCGCTGCTACATCGCCTCACCGGGCAAACCGACTTAGTCGTCGGCATTCCAACCGCCGGCCAGACGCTGTTGGACGCCAACGATCTGGTCGGCCACTGCGTGCATTTCCTGCCATTGCGGCAAACGGTCACACCAGCGGCATCGTTCGCCGACTTCGCCGGCAACGTCAAAGCCACATTGCTCGATGCCTTCGACCATCGCGACTTCACTTATGTCAGCCTGTTGCGGGCGATGCCGAACCTGGAAGCGGATCGCCCGCTGATCGCCGTCGGCTTCAATCTGGACCCGGCGTTGGGCGATCTTGGCTTTGCCGGCCTCAAAGTTGCAATCGAGAAGAACCCCAAGCACTTCGTCAACCTGGAACTGCACTGGAATCTTGTCGATGCCGGTGATGAGTATATCCTCGAAGCCGAGTTCAATTCTGACCTATTTGAAGTCGCTACGATCCAACGTTGGGCCGAACATTACCTGCAGCTGCTAGACGATGCCGCCACTCGACCTCACACATCGGTAAATGACTTACGCCTGATGTCCGACACCGAGCAGCGGCGCATTCTCGTTGATTGGAATGACACGACCCGCAGCGTGCCATCACTTTCCTTACATCAATTGTTCGAGCAACAAACCAACTCACGCCCCGATGCGCCGGCCCTGCTGTTTGCCGATACCTCGATGAGTTACGCCGAGTTGAATCGCCGGGCGAATCGGTTGGCTCGGGCGTTGACTGATCGTGGTGCCGGCGTCGATGTCCCCGTAGCCGTGTTGTTGCCTCGCGGCCCGGAATTGGTGACGGCCCTGTTAGCCGTTCTCAAAGCCGGTGCCGCTTACCTGCCATTGGACACATCCCATCCGCCGGCCCGCAACGCGCGCCTGGTGGCCGACGCCCGCGCACCCATTGTCATCACGTTAACCTCGATGCCGGAAGCCGCCGCACTTGGTGTGCCGATTGTCGCCATCGATGGTGACTTGCCTGCTGATGACGCAAATTTGGATTGTCGGACGACCAACGACAATCTGGCCGCGATCATGTACACGTCCGGTTCCAGCGGCACACCGAAGGGTGTGATGGTGACTCATGCCGGCATTGTTCGCCTGCTGTTCACGACCAACTACTGCAACTTCGGCCCGGATCACACACAAGCCCTGCTCGCGCCCATCGCCTTCGACGCGGCCACCTTGGAGATATGGGGCGCACTCTTGCACGGTGGCCGTCTCGCGATTTATCCCGACGATGTGCCCGATGTCGCCGACCTGGGCAAGTTCCT
>JANLTA010000289.1:0-5627 GCA_031362705.1 Gemmataceae bacterium
AACGCGGTGTGGCACCAGGATCGGTCTTTCGTTGCAAACGGAAGGCGCGACACAATATTCGGTCCCGAACTCTCGGGATGCGAACAAAAGTGCTTCGCACACGAAGCGCCCGCCGCATCACCTTTCATGTGCGTGTGGACCACTGCGCGCATTGACATCACCAGCAATGGACCGACGCGAGGGCGCATGTCGGCTGGAAGATGTGACGGGGATTGCCGCGGCTGAATAGCCGCCTGGTACAATGGGAAGATTCACTATCCGAGGTAAGCAGATGGCAGCATCACCACAGTTACGCAAGCGGCGTCGATTCCTCACGCTGGAACGGCTCGAAAGGAGGCTAACGCCGACGAGTGGTATCATGGGGCCATTGTCACCCGCAAGTATCGCGCTGATGCAATACAGCGGTGAAGATCTTTGGCTAGCTAATGGGAGTGCGAGTTATTCGTTGCAGACGGCGGCGATGGCGTCGCGACTCATGGCTGCGCCACAATTATTCGATCACGGCACGGCACAGGTCGTAGCGCTGCCACGCCCACAAGGTGGCTTTGAACATTTTTTCGTTTGGCAGGCGACTGACATGGAGCCGGGGCTTGCTGCACAGTTTCCATCGCTGAGGACTTTTCGCGGCCAGAGTATCGAGCGGCCGAGCAACCAACTCGTCGTCGATGTCGGACCAAATGGGTTTCACGCCAAGATCGCCGGGTCTGGCGTGTTGTGGTACATCGATCCGATCAATGTCGCTCAAGGGCTGTATTCGGTGACGATCCCAAATGCGATAGCCATCGGCAGCAATTCCATTCACAACGATCAGTTGATTGGCGGAGTTGGCAGCGCGTTGGGAAACGGGCCGTCGAACAGTCCCGGCAGCTCAAATGGCGGTGGGGCGCAATTTGTTTCTTCCGGTCAGACGCTGCGATCGTTCCGGCTCGCTGTGGCGGCCACCGGAGAGTACTACACATTCAGCGGCGGCAGCGTCGCCGCCACCCAGGCCAACATCGTCACAATTGTCAGCCGCCTCAATCTCACGCTGGAGCGCGATCTCGATATTCACATGACGTTGGTCGCCAACAACACCAGCATCATTTACAGCAATGCCGCGACTGATCCTTACACGGGCAATAACCCGTTTGCGTTAGTCAACGAGAATCAAACGACAGTCGATAGCGTGATCGGCATTGCCAATTACGATGTTGGCCATGTTTTTAGTGCCGACCCGGTGGGCGGCGGAGTCGGTTACTTGCGTGCCATCAACGCCCCGTGGAAGGCCAGCGGCGCGACCATGGCGCCGACGTATGCGGCCCCCACCAGTGTTGATCTCGAAGCAAGCTTCACGCATGAATTGGGTCATCAACTCGGCGCGCAGCATAGTTTCAATGGAGTCAACGGCGCGACAACCTTTAATCGCAATGGCCAGGCAGCGGTCGAAGTCGGCAGCGGCAGCAGCATCATGGCCTATCCCGGCATCAGCGGTGCTGACAATCTGCAGACGTTTCCCGACTTGTATTTCCACTCAATGTCCTACGATCAGATTCAGGATTATCTCAGTACGATTCCCGCCGTCGGCACATCGACGGCAACGGGCAATTCACCGCCAGTCGTGTCTACGGGCAACGATGCGACAATTCCTGCCAACACGCCATTCGCGCTGACGGCCAGCGCCAGCGATCCAAACGGCGACACGCTTTCATATTCGTGGGAAGAGCGCGATCTCGGCGTCGCACAAGCGCTGGGTGCCAGTGACAACGGCTCCAGCCCGATCTTCCGCGCATTCGCGCCGGTCAATAACTCCACGCGGTATTTTCCGAACCTCACGAGTGTGCTTGCAGGCACGGCCAGCAAAGGCGAACAACTGCCCACAACCAATCGCGACCTGCGCTTCCGCGCATTTGTTCGTGACAACCGGCTCGGCGGCGGCGGCGTGACCATGCAGGACCTGACGCTGAATGTCGTAAACACGGGAAGCCCGTTTACCGTCACCAGTCCGAACACAGCCCTCAGCCTGCCCAGCGGCAGTTCGCAATTGATCACCTGGAACGTTGCTGGTACCACCGCCGCGCCGATCAACGCTTCGTTGGTCACGATCAAGATTTCAACCGACGGAGGACTCACTTATACCCCGCTTGCGATTAACACGGCCAACGATGGCTCCGAACCGGTGGTCATGCCGCCGGTCATTTCGACGACCGCGCGAATCAAAGTGGAAGCCGTCGGCAACTATTTCTATGACGTATCAGACGTGGATTTCACGATCTCCGCGGCACCGCCGATGCGCTCAGTAACTTGGTCCCCGCCCCCGGGCATTAACTTTCTCGAATCCGGCATGTTTGATGTGACGTTTACGCAAACTCCGAATGCCGCCAGCGTCGGGATCGATGACCTGATCCTCAGTCAAGGCAAAGTGACTAGCGCATCGATTAGCGCGGTAAACCACGTCAAATACACGATCGGCGGATTGACAACGGACGGCCCGCTGACCATCACCATACCACCGGGCGCGATTACAAGCACCATGGGCAATCCCAATGCGCAAGTGATAGTGACCTACACCGCAGATGTTGTCTCGGCTGCATTTCCAACGCCGTTGGTGGCCGCCAATTCGATCGGCACGCTGGTGTACGGTGGCACAATTACCGGTGCGATCAACAGCGGCGGCGATACGGATGCGTACACGATCAATCTCGATGCCGGCCAAGTGCTTTCGCTGACTGCTACGCCAGGTAGCACGCTATGGCCATCGTTGAAACTGGTCGGCCCCGGCGTCAACATCATGATGAACGGCACGGGCAACGGTGTCCCGACAATCATTCAAAGTGCCGTGATCGCCAATCCGGGCACCTACACCGTGACTGTGGGCACCGGCAATGCCAACACGGGAAGTTATTCGTTGCGCCTCGACCTGAATGCGGCTGCGGACGCCGAGGCGAATGATACCGTGGGCACGGCACAGTCAATCATAGCCAGCGGCTATGCATTGGGCAGCGGTGCGATTCGTTACGCCTTGCATGGGCGCACCGATGCACTGACAGGCGGACTGGCAAACGAACTAGAGCCAAACAACTCCACCGCGACGGCCAGCGACGCTACCCGATCGTTGTCGGCATACACCGGCAACCTGTTTCAATTGGGCTGGAAGGCGTTCGTGGGCAGCCGGTATTTCGACATTGGCAAGATGCAAGTCGGCGACATCATTACCGGCACGGCTTCCGGATTGGCGTCGTTGCGTGGAACGGTGACTGATACGAACCTGTTCTTTTACACGCCACCGCCGCCGTACGGTTACTATGCCGGGGCGGGCGACGACAACGGCGGGCCCGGCAACGACGCGGTCGTGTATCAATTCAGCTTGGACGTCGCTAATACGATCTATGCCGGTGTGTTTCCCAGTGGTTTTTCCACTGACGATTTTCAAGTTGGTTTGCTGCTAGACAACATTGGCACCGCGCCGATGACGGGCAACAACGTCACGGTCGTCACGGCCGACAGCGTTGACCTGACTGAGGCGGCTGATCTTTCGACGAGCTGGCGGCCGATTCAATATCGCGGCAAAACGAACGGTACGATTTCAGGCGGCGACAGTGATTTCTATCGGTACACGCTTAACGCGGGCGATGTCGTCACTTTCCGGGCGCACTCCTTGTCGGACCTGGATGTGCAAATCAACCTGAGAAACAGCGCCGGTACGATCATTGCGCAAGATGATGGCACGGATACCTATTGGACTCCCGACGAGGATGCCGCATTGTACGCCTACGTGATTCCGGCGACGGGCACCTATTACATCGAATGCAAAGCGACGACCGGGACAGGGAGTTACAGCCTGGAAACTTTGCTCTCAGCGACAACGCCACCACCGGCACTGATTGCGACGCCGGACTATTCGTCGATCACACTGGCCGGCGGCCAAACGGTGACGCTCGCGCTCAAGGGCCAAAGTGCGGGCAGCTTGAACCTGGATCTTGTCAATGCGAGCGACACAATCTTGGTCGGCGGCACGGCGAGTGGGACGAACTTTGACAAAGTCGCAACATACACGGCACCTTCGGCTGGCACTTACTACATTCGGGTGCAAGGCGATCCCAACGTGGATTATGTGCTGACGGCGATCACCGGCGCGACCATCGATCAGGAACCGAATGACAGCTTCGCTCTAGGACAGAACTTGATTGGCGGTAATGCACTAGGAGCGATCACCGCTGGCAACGAAGATTGGTACACGTTCACGGCCAATGCCGGCGACTTGATTTCGCTCACGACGGGAACGCCGGCGGGCAGCACTGGTGAATTCGTCAATAATCTCGATCCGTTGATCGAGTTGTACACGCCGGCCAATGCGTTGCTCGGCAGTGACGACAACTCATTCGGCGATGGCCGCAATGCCAAGTTGTTTAGAATTGCGCCGACAACCGGAAGCTACCGGGTGCGTGTTCGCGGCGCAGCAAGCACTCTTGGCGAGTACGTGTTGATGGAAACGGCCGCAGTTGATGCACCGCCCAAAGTAGCCACACTACAGATCAATGATGGCTCAATGCAGCGGTCGCGTGTGACCAGTGTAACATTGACGTTTTCGGAATTGGTGACGCTCCCCGGCACACCGTCGGGCGCGTTTCAATTGAAACGACAGGGCGATGGGGCCACGCCGACACTGACCGTGGACTTGTCCGCTAGCACTGGCACTCAGACCATCGCCAAATTGACGTTCGCCGGTGCCGCCACGGAAAGCACGAGCCTGGCCGATGGCCGGTACACGCTGACGGTCTTTTCCACATTGGTGACTGATGTGCCCGCACAGCAGCAACTCGATGGCGATGGCAACGGCATCGCCGACGATGATTACGTCGTGATCGGCGACCCAATGACGAACAAGCTGCACCGAATCTTCGGCGACGCCGACGGCGACGGCACGGTGGCTGCCGGGGACTTCATTCAATTTCGCCTTGCGTTCGGTGGCACCAGCGCGATCTTCGATTTCGACAACGACGGTGCGGTCGCCGCCGGCGACTTCATCCAGTTCCGTTTGCGCTTTGGCGGGTCAATTTGATGACTTGGCAACGAACGGTTGACGCCGTGTTCGTGCTGTGGTTCGTACAATCGTCAGACGGGGCACGATTGAGTTGCACTGCTAACTGGATCATGCATGAGTGTGTTGTTGAGCGGCCAGGGATTGACCAAGGGTTATGGACCGCGGCCACTGTTTTCTGATTTGTCGATCGAACTTCGTGCGGGAGAGCGCGTGGGCCTGATTGGGCCTAACGGTGCGGGGAAGTCAACACTTTTGCGACTGCTGGCCGGACGCGAGGAACCGGACGCCGGGCAGCGGACGCAACGTCGTTCCGCTCGCATTGGCTACCTGATGCAAGTGGATGAGTTTGCGCCGGGTCAAACCGTTTGCAATGTATTGGTGGCCGCGCTCGGGAACGAAGGTATTGAAGAACACGAGCGCGAAACACGAGCGGCCATCACGCTGACTCAAATGGGCTTTGCCGACCCCGACCAACTGGCTTCCACGCTCTCGGGTGGTTGGCGTAAGCGGCTGGCACTCGCGCGCGAACTCGTGTGCAAGCCTGATTTGATGTTACTTGATGAACCGACCAATCATCTTGATCTACCAGGCATCGTCTGGTTGGAGC